>JBJTSL010000267.1:0-13234 GCA_046076625.1 Allobrachymonas sp. | reverse complement strand
GCGCATCTCAGCCACTTTGAGCGGCTGGCTGGCGCAAATCAAAGCGGTCTCCAAGACGCGCTTTGCATCCGTAGTGTTCATCTCAGGGGCGTTCCCAAAAGAAATTAATGTGTCAAATTCGCAGCCAACGAGCTGCTTGAGTTTTAAGTCAAATCAAAAACAGGAGGTAACCAATCGGTCGTCGCGAGGCGTCTGGCAACTCGCAGGGCATCTCAGCCGTTCAGCACGCTTCCCGCGCACTGCATTGAGACCCATTGTAGCGCAAGTCAAACAGCCTCTTGATCGAGGCCTAACTCATCGCAGGCGGCCAGCATGTCGGGGGGCAGCCCGGCTTCAAACGCCATGTCCTGCCCGGTGATGGGGTGCACGAAGGCCAAGCGCTCCGCATGCAGGGCTTGGCGCGCGAGCCCGCCGGCGGGGCGGCCACCATAGATACCATCGGCAATCAACGGGTGATGCACATGTGCGGCATGCACTCGGATTTGGTGCGTGCGGCCGGTGTGCAAAATACATCTCAGCAAGCAAAAACCGTCTGCGGCAAGGTCTGTGGTCGCTGTTTTTTGGGGATTCTTGGTTTCTTCCCGGCGTGTTTCCTGCGTAGAGTGCTCTGAATTTGATAGAAGCTCAAAATCCGTCATGGCTTCTTTTCCAGGGTATTGCGCCAAGTCCACCACCGCCATGCGCTGGCGGTTGCGCGGATCGCGGCCAATGGGGGCGCTCACGTGGCGTGGGCTCATGCCCTGCCAAGGGTAATGCGCCATAGCCAGATACTGACGCTTGACTTGCCGCGCGGCAATCATGCGAATCAGCGCGTCCATCGTTTCGCGGGTGCGCGCCACCACCATCAGGCCGCTGGTGTCTTTGTCCAGCCGGTGCACGATGCCGGCGCGGGGCAGCAGGGTGTGGCATTCATGGTGCGCGAGCAGGCCGTTGAGCAGAGTGCCGCTCCAATTGCCAGCAGCGGGGTGTACCACAAGGCCGGGGGCTTTGTTGATCACCATCAAGTATGCATCTTCATGCACGACTTGAAGCTGCTTGGCGACCGTTTCGTCAGGATGAAAAGCCGTGTCTTGCGGCAGCGGTCGCAGTTGCACTTTGAGCCATTGGCCGGCTTTGAGCTTGGCGGCAGCTTTGGTGGCGGCCACGCCGTCTACCTTCACATCGGCGCTGTCGATCAATTGTTGCAAAAAGCTGCGCGAAGAATCGGGCAAGAGCTGGGCAAGGATGCGGTCCAGGCGCTGGCCATGCAACTCAATGGGTACGCGCAGCTCATGTAGCGCCTGTGTATGAGCGGCTTGGGGCGGCGCTTGAAGCAAAAGCTCGGTCTCATCTTCCCCATCGCTGTCCAGGTTTTCCGGGCTAGGCTCACTCGATATAATCATTTTTCAGTTTCTGGATTTGTCATACATGAGCCTTCGATTATCCGCTTTGCGTCTCACCTGCCTGCTGGCTCTTTGTGGCGCAGCATTACTTAGCGCATGCTCCAGCAAGCCCACTGCCGACCGCACCGAGACTTGGAGCCCCAACAAGATCTACGCCGAAGCCAAAGACGAAGCCAACTCTGGCGCTTACGACAAAGCCATTCCACTCTTCGAAAAGCTCGAAGGCCGCGCCGCTGGCACACCGCTCGCACAGCAAGCGCAGATTGAAAAGGCCTACGCGCACTACAAAGCCAACGAGCCCGCCCAAGCCTTGGCCACACTCGACCGCTTCATGAAGCTGCATCCGGCTAGCCCTGGCATGGACTATGCGTTGTATCTGCAAGGCATCATCAACTTCAACGACAACCTCGGGCTGTTCGGCTTCATCGCCAAGCAGGATTTGTCGGAGCGCGATCAAAATGCCGCCAAAGAATCGTTTGACTCCTTCAAACAACTCGCCACCCGCTTTCCCGATTCGCGCTACACGCCCGATGCGAGAGCCCGCATGACCTACATCGTCAATTCGCTTGCGCAGTATGAAGTGCATGTGGCGCGCTATTACTACAGCCGCAATGCTTTTGTAGCCGCGATCAACCGTGCGCAAACCGCCGTCACGGATTACCAAAACGTGCCTGCGCAAGAAGAGGCGCTGTATGTGATGATGCTCAGCTACGACGCTTTAGGCATGACGCAACTGCGCGATGACACCAAGCGCGTGTTGGAAAAGAACTATCCCTCCAGCGACTATCTGGCCCGCGGCTTCAAAGCCAAAGATTCGCCTTGGTGGAAGCTTTGGTAATGACCGCTTAGGTGTTGTAAACAATCTGCGCATCGCCTGCATGCGCTTGAGCGATCCAACTGGCGAGGGCGGCATCGGAGGGGAAGAATTTGGCGCGTTCGCCCAACTCAATCTCCCCACTGGCATTTAATCCTTCGCCTTCACGCCATAGCGCGTAACGCACCGGTAAGCCGCGTAACAGCGTGCCCTGCTCCGTTTCCTCCTTCTTCGGCGGAAACTCGCGCACCATGCGCTCCAAATCTGGCGCTTTGCTATTCACGGCGACTTTGAGGTATTTGCCGAACTTGGCGCGCGCTGTGGCCAGATCCCACAGGCGGTTGACTTGCATTCTCAGGCCACCGGAGAAGCGATCCGGCTGCACCTTGCCTTCAAAGATCAGCAGTTCGTCGTCTTTGAGCGTGAGCTTGTTGGCGGTGAGCAAAGCTTCATCTGCTGTCGCTTCGATCACGCCCGATTTATCGTCGATCTTAAAAATTGCGAGTTTGCCCCTCTGCCCGTTGATCACACGCAGGTCACTCACGATACCGCAGATCGTGCGCGGCTCGCGTGATTCCATCAAATCATCCACCTTCAGCTTCACAAACTGGCGCAACTCTCTCTCGCTCTCATCAAACAAATGCCCGGAGAGAAAGAAACCAATAGCGGTTTTCTCCAGCGAGAGGCGCTCTTTCACGCCCCAGGGCATGGCCTCCACCAACGGCGGCTCTTGCGTGCTCGCGGCGTGGGAATCCATCATGTCAAACAAACCGCCTTGATGGGCATTGGCCTCCAAAGTCTCGGCAAAATCCATGGCCAGATCGACCGAGGCCATGAGTGAGGCACGATTGAGATGCAGGCTGTCAAACGCGCCGGCCTTGATTAGCGCCTCCACCGTGCGCTTATTCATCTTGCTGCGCTCGACGCGGGCACAGAAGTCAAACAGGCTGGTGAACAAGCCACCTTCTTGCCTCGCAGCAATGATCGCCTCCACCGCCTGCTGTCCCGAGCCTTTCACTGCACCCAAACCGTAGCGAATCACGGTATCGCTCACCGGCTCAAAGCGATACGCGCCCCGGTTCACATCGGGCGGCTCGAAAGTGAGGCCGAAGTGATTCTTCGCATCTTCAAACAATACCTTGAGCTTGTCGGTGTTATCCATCTCAATCGTCATGTTGGCACAGAAGAATTCGGCGGTGAAATGCCGCTTGAGCCAACCGGTGTGATACGCGAGCAGGGAGTAAGCGGCGGCATGCGATTTGTTGAAACCGTAGCCGGCAAACTTCTCCATCAAATCAAAAATCTCATCTGCCTTGGCCTCTGAAATGCCATTATTCGCAGCACCAGCACGGAAGATGCCGCGATGCTCGGCCATCTCTTCAGCTTTTTTCTTGCCCATCGCTCGGCGCAGCAAATCCGCGCCACCGAGCGAGTAGCCGCCCAAGATCTGCGCCGTCTGCATCACTTGCTCTTGATAGACCATGATGCCATAGGTCTCGCTAAGCATCTCTGCCACCAGCGGATGCGGATACTCAATCTCCTCGCGCCCATGTTTGCGCGCCACGAAGCTTGGAATCAGATCCATCGGGCCGGGGCGATACAGTGCGTTGAGCGCAATCAAATCTTCCAAGCGCGTCGGCTTCGCATCGCGCAGCATGCCTTGCATGCCTCGGCTTTCAAATTGGAAAACAGCTTCGGTCTTGCCGTCTGCAAACAACTTGTAGGTGCTCGCATCGTTGAGCGGAATCGCTTCAAACGAAAAGTCTTTTTGCCCCGGGTGGCGTGCCGTGATGAACTCTTTGGCGAGCTCCAAGATCGTGAGCGTGGCCAAGCCTAGAAAGTCAAACTTCACGAGGCCAACCGCCTCCACGTCATCCTTGTCATACTGGCTCACCGCAGAATCAGAGCCCGGCTGCTGGTAGAGCGGCGTGAAATCAGTGAGCTTACCCGGCGCGATCAACACACCACCCGCGTGCATGCCGACATTGCGCGTCATGCCCTCCAGCTTTTGCGCCATATCCACCAGCGTGCGCACTTCTTCTTCTCGGTCATAACGCTCTTGAAAAACCGGCTCGGCTTTCAATGCGCCATCAAGCGTGATGTGTTGCCCCGGCTTGTTCGGAATGAGCTTGCTGATGCCATCGCAAAAGGTGTAGCTCATGTCCATCACCCGACCCACATCGCGCACCACCGCGCGCGCCGCCATCGTGCCAAAGGTGGCGATCTGGCTCACGGCTTCTTTGCCATATTTGCCCTTCACATAATCAATCACGCGATCCCGGTTGGCCTGGCAAAAGTCAATATCAAAGTCGGGCATCGAGACGCGCTCGGGATTCAAGAAGCGTTCAAACAGCAGCTTGTATTGCAGCGGATCGAGATCGGTGATCTTCAATGCATAGGCCACGAGCGAGCCCGCGCCTGAGCCGCGCCCCGGCCCCACGGGGCAACCATTGTTTTTCGCCCACTGGATGAAATCGCCCACGATCAAAAAGTAGCCCGGAAAGCCCATCTTCAGGATCGTGCCGATTTCAAACTCAAGACGCGCCAAATACTCAGGCATCTGCTTCTCGCGCTCTGCCGCATCGGGGTAAAGCATCAGCATCCGCTCTTGCAAGCCTTCGTGTGAGGCATGGCGGAAGTATTCTTCAGGCGAGAGCTGCTGGCCGTTCACAGGCGGCGTGGGGAAATGCGGCAGTTTAGATTTGCCCAATTCGAGCGTGAGGTTGCAGCGTTTGGCAATCCCCACGCTGTTGGCCAAGGCACTTGGCAAATCCGCGAACAGCTCGCCCATCTCCTCGCTCGACTTGAAATACTGCTCACGCGTGAACTTGCGCACACGCCGCACATTACCCAAAATCTCGCCTTCAGAAATGCAAACGCGAGCTTCGTGCGCTTCATAGTCTTCTGCGGTGAGAAATTGCACGGGATGTGTGGCCACCACAGGCAATTTCATCTTGGCAGCCAGCTTCACAGCAGCAGCTACATGCACTTCATCTTCCGCGCGGCCCGCGCGTTGCAGTTCGATATAAAAGCGATGCGGAAAAGCCGAGGCCAGTTGCAGCGCCACATCACTTGCCTTGGCCAGATCTCCTTGCAGCAAAGCCAGCCCCAACGGGCCCGCCTGCGCGCCTGAGAGCAAGATCAAACCCTCATTCAACTCTTGCAACCAAGCGAGCTTGATCACGCCATTGGCGCGGATCACATGCTGCGTCCAGCCGCGCGCGAGCAGCTCACAAATATTCAAATAGCCTTGCTTGTTTTGCACCAGCAGCACAATGCGCGACAGCGTGGGCTCTTTGCCAGCCTCGCTCGTGCCCATGTCCAAAAATAGCTCCACACCCATGATCGGCTTGATGCCCTTGCCACGCGCATCTTTGTAGAACTTCACCGCGCCAAAGAGATTGTTCAAATCCGTGATCGCCAATGCCGCTTGGCCCGCGCCTTGCGCTGTTTTGGCCGCTTCATCTATGCGCACCGTGCCATCAACGACTGAAAACTCAGTATGCAAACGCAGGTGGACGAATGGGTTGATTTCGGACGATGTCATGCCTTGATTTTAGGATGTGCGCCATGAAAAAACCGCCTTGGTGGCTTACCAAAGCGGTTTTTAGTTCACTATCAATTTAGTAGCAAACGACGCAGACTCTATGGCGGCAGACTGCCCAAAATGCTCTGAAAACTCAAAGATAACTGACTTTCACAATCTCATAATGCTTCTCGCCGCCCGGTGCTTGCACCGTGGCGCTATCGCCCTCTTCCTTGCCAATTAGGGCGCGCGCAATCGGGGAAGACACATTGATCAAGCCTTGCTTCAAATCCGCTTCATCCTCACCTACGATTTGGTATTTCACCTTCGCGCCAGAATCTTCATCCTCCAACTCCACGGTCGCGCCAAACACCACGCGGCCACCGGCATCGACCTCTGCTGGATCGATGATCTGGGCGGCTGAGAGCTTGCCTTCAATCTCTTGGATACGCCCCTCGATAAAACCTTGGCGATCTTTGGCCGCGTCGTAATCCGCGTTCTCGCTCAAATCCCCCTGCGCCCGCGCCTCCGCAATCGCATTGATCACCCAAGGGCGCTGCACTGTCTTGAGGTCGTGCAGCTCCACCTTGAGCTTGTCTGCACCACGCCGGGTCATCGGGAAAGTTGCCATGATTGAAAAATCTCAGAAAAGAAAGTGTGTCTGCAAAAAGCAAACCGCTGGCTTGGAGGCCAGCGGTTTTTTACTTCGGTTAGGCGAATTTTAGCGCAGCGGTCGAGGTTGTTCAAGACACGTTACGCCAGTTCTGCATGCATCTCCTGCACAGAAATCACGCCCAACTTGTCCATGTATTTCATGCCCTCAACGGCTGCTTCCGCACCTGCGATGGTGGTGAACGTCGTCACGCGAGCAAGTAGCGATGAGGTGCGAATCGCGCGGCTGTCGGCAATCGCGTTGCGGCGCTCTTCAACCGTGTTGATCACCATACTGATCTCATTATTTTTGATCATATCCACCACATGCGGGCGGCCTTCGGTGACTTTGTTGACCGTTTGTACAGCCACGCCTGCTGCGGCAATCGCTGCGGCTGTGCCCTTGGTTGCAATCAGGTCAAAACCCATGCCAGCGAGCTCTTTGGCCACACCCACAGCGCGGGCTTTGTCGTTGTTCTTCACGGTGAGGAACACCTTGCCGGCTTTGCTGCCATCGGCCTTCAAAGGGCTGGGCAGCTTCGTGCCTGCGCCGAGCTGGCTCTTGACGAACGCTTCGCCGAAGGTCTTACCTACACCCATCACCTCGCCGGTGGATTTCATCTCGGGGCCGAGAATGGTATCGACGCCGGGGAATTTCACGAAGGGGAACACAGCCTCTTTCACACTGAAATAAGGCGGCGTCACTTCTTGGGTGATGCCTTGCGACGCGAGTGATTGGCCGGCCATGCAACGCGCTGCGACTTTTGCCAATTGAATCCCGGTGGCCTTGGAAACATATGGCACGGTGCGGCTGGCGCGCGGGTTCACCTCGAGCACGTAAATCACATCTCTGCCATCCTTGTGCTGAATGGCGAATTGCACGTTCATCAAACCGACCACCGACAGGCCAGCTGCCATCTCGCGCGTTTGGCGCTTGAGCTCATCCACGGTTTCTTTCGAGACCGAATAAGGCGGCAGGGAGCAAGCCGAATCGCCGCTGTGTACGCCCGCTTGCTCGATATGCTCCATCACGCCGCCAATGAAGGTCACTCCCTCAGGATCGCGCAGGCAATCCACATCGCATTCAATTGCATCGTTCAGGAAACGATCGAGCAGTACAGGCGAATCGTTAGAAACCTTCACGGCTTCCTTCATGTAGCGCTCCAAATCGCGCTGCTCGTGCACGATCTCCATCGCTCGGCCACCGAGCACATAACTGGGACGCACGACGAGTGGGTAGCCCAAGCTTTGTGCTTTCTCCAGCGCCTCGGCTTCAGTACGCGCTGTCGCATTGGGTGGCTGCTTCAATCCGAGCTTGTTCAGCAAGGCAGAAAAGCGCTCGCGGTCTTCCGCCGCGTCAATCATGTCGGGCGAGGTGCCGATGATGGGTACACCTTCTTTTTCCAAACCGAGCGCGAGTTTCAAAGGCGTTTGGCCACCGTATTGCACGATCACGCCAGCAGGTTTTTCTTTGTCCACAATTTCAAGCACGTCTTCGAGCGTGAGCGGCTCGAAATACAAACGGTCGCTTGTGTCGTAGTCTGTCGAGACAGTTTCAGGATTGCAGTTGACCATGATGGTCTCGTAGCCATCTTCGCGCATCGCGAGCGCGGCATGTACACAGCAGTAGTCAAACTCAATACCTTGGCCAATGCGGTTCGGCCCGCCGCCGAGCACCATGATTTTTTTGCTTGTAGTGGGCTCGGCTTCGCATTCCGCGTCGTACGTGGAATACATGTAGGCCGTGTTGGTGGCGAATTCTGCGGCGCAGGTGTCCACGCGCTTGAACACGGGGCGAACATTGAGCGCACGGCGCTGCTCGCGCACGGCTTTGTCAGTGGTCTTGAGCAGCTTGGCCAAACGGCGGTCTGAGAAGCCTTTTTTCTTGAGGGTGAGCAGCTCTTGTTTAGAGAGCGCGGCCAAGGCTTTCTCGCCGTTCACTTCGGTGTGTTTGTCCAGCTCCAGTTCAATCTTGATGATCTCTTCGATCTGCACGAGAAACCATTTGTCGATCTTCGTGATGTCGTACACCTCTTGCAGACTCCAGCCGCTGGCGAAGGCATCGCCCACATACCAAATCCGCTCGGGGCCGGGTTCGCCCAATTCTTTTTCCAAAATTTCGCGGTCTTGCGTTTTCTCGTTCATGCCATCGACACCCACTTCGAGGCCGCGCAGGGCTTTTTGGAAACTTTCTTGGAACGTGCGGCCCATGGCCATCACCTCGCCCACCGATTTCATTTGCGTGGTGAGGCGATCATTCGCGTCTTTGAACTTCTCAAATGCAAAACGAGGAATTTTCGTGACGACGTAATCAATGCTGGGCTCAAAAGAGGCAGGCGTTGCGCCACCCGTGATTTCGTTGCGCAACTCATCGAGCGTGTAGCCGCAAGCAAGCTTAGCTGCCACTTTCGCAATCGGGAAACCCGTGGCTTTGGAGGCCAGAGCCGATGAACGCGACACGCGCGGGTTCATCTCAATCACGATCATGCGCCCGTCTTTAGGGTTGATGGAGAACTGCACATTCGAGCCACCGGTATCCACACCAATCTCACGCAGCACAGCGAGGCTGGCATTGCGCATGATTTGGTATTCCTTGTCGGTGAGCGTTTGTGCGGGAGCAACGGTGATGGAGTCACCCGTATGCACACCCATCGGATCCAAATTCTCAATCGAGCAAATGATGATGCAGTTGTCCGCCTTATCGCGCACCACTTCCATCTCATACTCTTTCCAACCGAGCAAGGATTCTTCAATCAAGAGCTCGTTGGTGGGCGAGGCTTCCAAGCCGCGTTTGCAAATCGTCTCAAACTCCTCCGCGTTATACGCAATGCCGCCGCCCGTGCCACCGAGCGTGAAACTGGGGCGAATCACGGTGGGAAAGCCCACGGTTTTCTGCACAGCCCAAGCTTCATCCATCGAATGCGCAATGCCAGAGCGCGCAGAGCCGAGGCCAATCTTGGTCATCGCGTCTTTGAATTTCAAGCGGTCTTCGGCTTTGTCAATCGCCTCGGGCGTTGCGCCAATCAGCTCCACTGCTTTGCCAGTGGCTGCGCCCATGTATTTATCGAGCACGCCGTTGTGCCACAAATCGAGTGCGCAGTTCAGCGCCGTCTGCCCACCCATGGTGGGCAGAATCGCATCAGGCTTTTCTTTGGCGATGATTTTCTCAACCGTTTGCCAAGTGATTGGCTCGATGTAAGTCACATCCGCCGTCGCTGGGTCCGTCATGATCGTTGCAGGATTGCTGTTGATCAGAATGACGCGATACCCCTCTTCTCGCAGCGCCTTGCAGGCCTGCACGCCGGAGTAATCAAACTCACAAGCCTGACCAATGATGATCGGGCCCGCGCCGATAATGAGGATGCTTTGAATGTCTTGGCGTTTTGGCATTTTTATTTCGCCTCCATCATTTTGATGAAGCGGTCAAAGAGATAGCTGATGTCGTGCGGCCCCGGTGATGCTTCTGGGTGACCCTGGAAACAGAAGGCGGGTTTGTCTGTTCTCGCCAAGCCTTGCAGCGTGTTGTCAAACAAGCTGATGTGCGTGGGGCGCAGGTTGGCAGGCAGCGTTTTCTCATCGACGGCGAAGCCGTGGTTTTGGCTGGTGATGCTGACGCGGCCATTGTCGAGGTCTTTAACAGGATGATTCGCACCGTGGTGGCCGAATTTCATTTTGAAAGTTTTCGCGCCGCTGGCTAAAGCCATGATTTGATGACCGAGACAGATGCCAAATGTCGGCACACCTGCTTCGATGATGTCTCGGGTGGCGGCAATGGCGTAGTCGCAAGGCTCGGGGTCGCCTGGGCCGTTACTGAGGAACACACCGTTAGGCTTCAAGGCGAGCACGTCTTTGGCAGAAGTTTGCGCGGGTACGACGGTGACTTTGCAGCCTCGCTCTGCGAGCATGCGCAGGATGTTTTTCTTCACGCCGTAATCGAAAGCGACGACGTGAAATTTAGGATTCGTTTGGCTGCCGTAGCCTGAACCCAATTTCCATTCAGTTTCGGTGAATGAATATTTCTCAGAAACGCTCACGACTTTGGCCAAGTCGAGACCGGCCATCGAGGGCGCGGCTTTAGCGGCGGCAATCGCTTGGTCAATCACTGCTTGCGTAGCTTCCTCTCCTGCTTTCAAAGCGACGATGCAGCAGTTTTGTGCGCCTTTGGTACGTAGCAGGCGGGTGAGCTTACGGGTATCGATACTGGCAATGGCCACGCAGTTCTCAGCGACGAGATACTGAGACAAGGTTTGCGTGCTGCGAAAGTTCGATTCAAGCAGAGGCAGATCTTTGATGATGAGGCCAGCAGCAAACACCTTGCGTGACTCGACATCTTCCGCGTTGATGCCGTAGTTGCCGATGTGGGGGTAGGTGAGCGTGACGATTTGCTGGCAGTAGCTGGGATCAGTCAAGATTTCTTGGTAGCCCGTGATGGCGGTGTTGAACACCACTTCGCCAACGGTTTGGCCTGCCGCACCGATGGACTCGCCGATGAACACGGAGCCATCGGCCACAGCCAAAATTGCGTGCGGAAATTTCGCCTTCAAGGTGGAAAGCACTGGGCAGTCTCCGTAGAGGTGTGTACGCCCGGTGCCGCATGTTCACTAGGGCTGCCTGCAAACGAGGAGCGCGAACACAGCAGGTAGAAGGGAAGATGCGTGATGCGCTAGGCGGTACGTGGGTGAAAGAAGATTTGCAGGATTATAGCCGAGTGCCGCCATGCAAACGACGCATAACCCTTGAATCAAGCAGCATTCAGCGCGCAACAGCCAGAGCCGCTACGCCACTGGCATGCAAGCAAATCGCAGCCGCTGCGGCCACGTTGAGTGACTCCTCTCCACCCGGCTGCGCGATGCGCACATGCGTGCTGGCGAGGCTTTGCAGCTCTGGGCTCACGCCCTGTCCTTCATGGCCAAAAATCCAAGCGAAATTGGCAATTTGCTGACGTGGATTGTGCGCAAAGTGCTCATTTTTTGATCGTGAATTGATCCACGGTAATTCATGCAGAAACTGCCCTTGGTGGCTGCTCGTCACAGCCAAAGGATGCTCCAGATCGCGCAACTGCGGCATAGCAGCACCCTCCACAATGCGCAGCGAAAAATGCGCTCCCATGCCCGCACGCAGCACTTTCGGGCTCCACAGTGCCACCGTGCCTTTCAGCGCAATCACTTGGCGGTAACCAAATGCCGCCGCACTGCGCAAGATGCTGCCGGCATTGCAAGGGTCTTGCAACCTGTCCAGAACCACCGTGCGCAGATCGCTCTGCACGCTCTGCTCTTGCGGCGCAGACATCACAAAACCCACCGTAGGAGCAGACTCCAAGGGGCTGACATCCTTCATCAGCGCCCCTGAAATCACTACATTTTTAATAGCATCCTGCGTTGATTGCATGCCGGCAAACGGCCTAAAATAGTCTAAAAAAACCGCTAACTCGGGCTGCCAGCCCTTGGCCAGAGCCGCTTCGCACAAATGTTCACCCTCGATCCAGACGCGCCCCGTTTTGCGATAAGCCGCCCCATCCTGCGCCAGGCGCCGCAGCTCCTTGATGAGCGGGTTGTCACGCGAGGTGATGACTTCGAGCTTGCTCGTCATTGCGAGCCCGTGTTGATGACTGCAGCCACTGGCGCGTAGCCTCTGCGATGCGCAGGCGTAGCGCCATGTTTCGTCAAAGCAGCCATGTGCTCAGCCGTGCCATAGCCTTTGTGACGATCAAACCGGTACTGCGGGTACTGGACATGCAATGCATCGCATTGCCGATCCCGCGTGACTTTGGCGATGATGGAAGCTGCGGAAATCGCTTTCACTTTCGCATCCCCCCCCACAATGGCTTCGGCGAGCACATCCAACTTCGGAATGCGGTTGCCATCAATCAAGACTTTTGCTGGCTTGAGACGCAGGCCGTTGACTGCGCGTTGCATCGCCAGCATCGTGGCTTGCAGAATATTGAGCCGGTCAATCTCTTCCACGCTGGCCTCGCCAATGCTCACGCACAGCGCCTTGGCTTGGATTTCCACAAACAATTTTTCTCTGCGCAGGGCAGTGAGTTTCTTGGAATCGTTCAAACCAGCAATCGGATTCAAATCATCCAAGATCACGGCAGCGGCCACCACAGTTCCTGCCAACGGGCCGCGGCCTGCTTCATCCACACCTGCGATCAAACCGGGCACCTCCCAAGCAAACTCAGCCTGCACAACGACCACTTTCTTTTTGCGCACGGGTTTGGCATCCGAGCGCTTTTTTCTGGCCTTAGGCATGGGCGGCAAGGCCAGTAGCTCGGGCTGCTTGGAGGTTTTAAGCGGGCGTGGCATAGGAGAGAACAGATTCAATGGCTTGGGCGCAAAGCTGCGGCGTATCGCGCAGCAACTGCTCATGCAGCACGGAAAAGCGCTGCTCCAAGGCATGTATTTTCTCAGGAGATTGCAGCCAGGCCAACGTCGCTTGAGTCAAGGCTTGCGGTGTGCAGTCGCTTTGGAGCAATTCGGGCACGACGAATTCGCCACAGAGGATATTGGGCAAACCCACCCAAGGCTGCAATTTTTTACGGCGCATGATGAGCCAGCTCAGCCAGTGCATGTTGTAGGCAATCACCATGGGACGCTTGTAAAGCGCCGTCTCCAAAGTGGCCGTGCCACTGGCTACTATCGCTACATCGCAAGCAGCGAGCACTGTATGGGACTGACCTTGCACGAGCTGAACTTGCTCGCTCACCCCTGCGCTGCGCGCGGCATGCTCGATTGCTGGCATCAAGGCAGGGATGCAAGGAACTATAAATTTAATAGCACTCTGCGCAGATTTGATGCCGGCGATCGCGCCAAAAAGCTTTGAAATCAGGTATTTCACCTCGTCTTTGCGACTGCCAGGCAG
>JBJTSL010000266.1:0-6644 GCA_046076625.1 Allobrachymonas sp. | reverse complement strand
GGAGAGACGATGAAACACATCGGCGCAATGATCGCAATGAGTTTGCTCTGTGGCGCGGCATGGGCCAAGCTGCCCACGCCTGTTTTAAATGATGAGCAGAAAGCCAAAGCCGCAGAAGCCGCCGCCAAAACCGCGCATGGCAACAAAGTGGCCAACTACCAGTTGTGCAAATCCATGGATCGCACTGCGGCGCATTATTTCAAAACAGCCAAAGCCGCCGGCAAGGAAACCAAGCCTGCCACTGACACAGGCGCTTGCCTAGACCCTGGTGCGTTTGTCTGGCCCGTTCCTGCTGCGCCCGCTGCTGCAACCCCCGCACCCGCTGCGCCAGTGGCCGCTGCGCCTGCCAAGCCTACCGCAGCACCTGCGAAGAAATAAATCATTACTCGCCTTTTTAAAACGGCGCTCATGCAGCGCCGTTTTTCTTGTGTCTTTACACTCCGCCCATGCCTGCAACACAAGCTCTTCCCACACTCACCCAAGCCCGCGCACCCCTGACGCGCGAGATCGAAGTGATGAACGAGCGCGGTGAGCGGCAGACCATGCAAATTCCTGCCGAACGGGATCTGACAGTCTATGTGGACAAACGCGAGCTGGTGACTCTGATGACCCTAGGTGCTGACCCAGAGCATTTGGTGCTGGGCTATTTACTCAACCAGCGCTTGGTAAAGCATCTGGCCGACATTGAATCCATCAATGTAGACTGGGAGGTCAACTCTGCGGCCGTCAGAACACACTCTGGAATCGACCAGATCGAAGAGCGCACCGCCAAAAAAGTGGTGACGACCGGCTGCGGCCAAGGCAGTGTGTTCGGCGGCCTGATGGATGAGATTGACCAGATCAAGCTCCCAGCTGCGAGGCTTTGCCAGCAGCAGCTCTATGGCATCCTTGAGGCGATTCGCCAGCAGGAAAGCACCTACAAAAGCGCCGGCAGTGTACATGGCTGCGCTCTGTTTCATGGCACGCAAATGCTGATGTTTGTGGAAGATGTGGGGCGCCACAACGCCATTGACACGCTCGCTGGGTGGATGGCCATGCAGGGCATCCATTCCAAGAATGCGCCAGATGCGAGCCAGCCCTTTGTGTTCTACACAACTGGCCGATTGACCAGCGAGATGGTCATCAAATCCGCCCAAATGGGCGTCGCTGTCGTCGTCTCACGCAGCGGTATCACACAAATGGGCTACGACATCGCGCAGCAGCTTGGCCTGTGCACCATCGGCCGAGCGGTAAACAAACATTTCGTAGCCTACACCGCACTCGATAGACTTGACATGGCTTCACAAGCCGTCGGATGAACTTCAGGGTTTGGCGAAACTGCCCGCCGCTACTTCCTTGAGCAAGTTCACGTCCAAGTATTTTCTCAAAGCAGCATTCACAGCGCCGGCTTCCAGCGCTTCGTAGCGCGCGTCAAACGCTTGATTGGCATCGAAGGCGCGGCCTTCGCGCAGGTTGAATGCAATCGTATCGATTGCATTCACGGGTTGTGTGAGCCGGTCTTTCCTTCGCGCAAGAATGGCAGATTTGGCCGAGCTGACTTCCAGAAAACCGTAGCCCTTCTCGCGTACTTGGATGAGCACCTCGCGCACCGAGGTGCGCAGACGATCGAGATTTTGTGGTGCTAGGCTGGCATTGATGTTGATGCTGCCCGCATTGCCATACCAAGGCGCATCCAGCCACGCGCTCACGCCGTAGGAAATACCCTCTTGCTCGCGGATGCGTTGCCACAGCCCGAGGCGGGACATGATCTCAATACCGGCCAGCAGCGGCGCAAAATCTGGGTGACGTTGGTCGAAGGGGAAGGCGATGCGGGCGGCGTAAGTGGCGTTTGCTTTTTCATCCACTTGAAGTTGGCTGAATGCCTCTCCAATCGGCGCGGCATGCTCCCCCTGCCAAGTTTGATAAGGCTCATTGCTGCCCCAATCCCCCCACAGGCTTTGAAGCAGCGCCTGTACGGGGGCGAGTTCAACTGGGCCAGCAAGAACGAATTCGCCATGCAGCGCACTGCCAAATTTCTTCCAATGTGCAGCGAGCTGCGTGTGGGTAGCTTCGCGCATTTGCCGCTCGGTGTCGGCGAGCTGGCGTACTTCGCGCGGGTCGCCTGCCGGGTAATGGGCTCGGTGATTGCGCTCCAGCAGATTGCCAGCCAGATTGTTGGGATTCGTTTTGAGTGGCAGCACATTCGCAATCATGGCGCGCTGGTTGCGCTCAAACACCGCCGCTTCAAACGCCGGACGGCGCAGCAAATCGCTCATGAATGCGATCACTGCCGCGGTGTTTTGCGCGGGAAACTCTAAACTCGCGTTCAAACCGCCCGCCGAGCTGGAAAAGCGGATGCTGGCATCCAGTGTCTGCAAATGTGCTTTGATTTGCTCAGCACTCATGGCCGGCGAGGCGCCAGAAGCGGCCATGCCGTCAGTCAGCAAAGGCGCAATCATGGTGGCAAGCACGCCTGAACCATTGAGCGATTGCAGCGTACCCCAGCGCAGGCGCAACGTGCCTTGTACCCGGTCATCTTTGGCTTGGCGCGTCATCACGGCCAGTTTCAAACCCGGTTGACCGACAACCATCAAGCGGCCTTGACGTGTGTGCAGCGCCATGGTGTTGTGGCTGATGGTGAAACTGGGCGCGTCTTTCTTCACCGGAATCTCGGGTAAAGCAGCATTTTTAGAGTCTTTTATGGCATAGCCCGTCATAGAATCTGCGCGGAGTGCTACTGAATTCGTAGCGTTTCCGATGGAGGTGCTGATGAACTGCTCCACGGCGCTAGGCTCTGGCGAGAGTGTTTGCGGCGCACGCGCGAGGGGTTTGCCGGCTGGTGTAGGTAAGAAAAGACCTGTGGTGCGGTTGCTGGGCAAAAGATAGGTGCTTGCTATTTTGTGGACTTCATCCAGCGTGATTTGGGGCAACAAATCGCGCTGCATCCAGATCAAGCGCCAATCGCCGGTGGCGACCGATTCACTCAAAGTGCGTGCCATGGCTTCGGAATTGCGTAGCGTGGCGCGAATGCCAGCAAGCAGGCTGGCACGCGCCGTGTCAAGCTCTTGCTGTGTGGGGCGATAGGTCTCCACCACTTTGGCCAACGCTGCTGCAGACGATAAGGCTTTCACATCAAAAGCCGCATCGTCCAAACCTGCCGTGCGTTCAGGCAAACCGATGCCCGCCCAAATTTGGCTGGGCTCACGCTGGCCGCGAAAATAAGCCCATTCGGTCACGGCGAGTTTTTGCATCGTCAGCCCCTTGGCCAGCGGCCCACCTTCTTGGCCGAGTGTGGTGGCCAGCAGTGTGGCAGCCAAGGCTTCTCGTGTGGGGCCAGCGGGGCCGTGGTAGGCCACGGCGGCAGAGCCCAAATCGCCCAAGCGGCGCAGCATGACTTGCTTTTCGCCTTCTTGCGGCGGCTCTTGGCTCCAGGTGACGGGCAACGGCATCGCGGGTTTGGCAATCGCTCCAAATTCTTTGGCGATGCGGGTTTTCACATCGTCTGCATTGAAATCACCCGCAACGATCAGCGTGGCGTTGTCGGGGCGATAGTGCAGCTTATAGAAGGCCATGAGGCGCTCATGCGGCAGGTATTCGATGTCTGCGCGGGTGCCGATCACGGGATGGCCATAACCGTGCGTGGTGTAGGCGGCGCTGCGCATGCGGTCGCCAAGAATGCGGCCCGCTTCGTTGTCTCCGCGCTCAAATTCATTGCGTACGACGGTCATTTCGCTCTTCAAATCCTCGGGCGTGAAGCGCGCCTGCGTCATCATGGCGGCAAGCCAGCCCATCATGAAATCCAAGCGCTCGGGGAGCTTGCCATCGTCGGTCACGAAATTGGCAAAGTAATTGGTACGGTCATAAGATGTTGTCCCGTTCCAGCGCATGCCCAGTGCCTGCATGCTGGTTTTGGAATCGTTGTATTTGGGCGGTGTACCAGGGCCGGCGGGTTTGAACAGCATGTGCTCCAGCAAATGAGCCGCGCCATACTCGCCCAAGCCTTCGTGCCGCGAGCCCACGCGGTAGGTGATGTTGATGCTCATCGCAGGGCGCTGTGTGTCTTTGAGCAACAAAACCTGAAGGCCATTGGAAAGGCGGTATTCGCGTACGTCTCCCAATTCTCGGACGAAGGTCAGAGCGCTGCTGGTTGGCGAGGTGGTCGTTTGAGCGATAGTGACAGCGGGTAGGGCGACGGCGAGAGCGAGCAGCAGGCAGGAGAGAGTTTTTTTCATGTCTGTTTGGATGAGTTTGTTGGAGTGTAGTTCCTCTCGTCGGGGACTGGCTTTGCCTTCCTGCGAGTCGTTTGCGTACTGTTGCGCTACGTTTTATCAGTGTTTTGAGCAGTTTGCCGGCGTATTTTCTGCGCGGCAAACCCCGGTGTGAACGCTACAAAAGGCCGGTCACTTAGCGCATGTGGGCAGGAGCGCAAAAAGGAAAGCCTCGGGTTTTTCGGGTACGTCACGAAGCAGGCGAGCGGCTTGCACGACAAATGATCAGATGCATAACAAATCAACCAGTTAAACTGCCCAGATGGACGACCACCACTTTCTCCAACTCGCGATCAAAGAAGCCAAAGAAGCCGCTGAAAACGGCGAAGTACCTGTGGGCGCAGTGATCGTCAAAGACGGCCAAGTCGTTGCCACTGGGCGAAACTCTCCAGTGGGCAGCCACGACCCCACAGCGCATGCTGAAATCAATGCGTTAAGAGGCGCAGCGAGCAAACTGGGTAACTACCGCCTCGACGGCTGCGAAATGTACGTCACGCTTGAACCTTGCGCGATGTGCGTGGGAGCGATCTTGCACGCTCGATTGAAGCGTGTGGTGTATGCAGCGCCAGAGCCGAAAACTGGGGCTGCGGGCTCAGTGGTGAACTTGTTTGATAGCCCGTTGAATCATCAAACTAAGGTGCAAAGTACTGCTGAATTAGGAGCACTTTGCGCAGATTTGATGCCGGCTGGCAGCCAATTATTGCAAGATTTCTTTGCTGGAAAACGCACCCCGAATGCTTATCCGCTGCGCAATGATGCGCTGCGCACACCCGAAGTGTGCTTTGCCAATTTACCTGGTTATGACTTTTCGCCCAACTACCTAAGCGACCTGCCATCTTTGAACGGCTTGCGCATGCACTACCTTGACGAAGACCTGCGAGATGCCCAGCTCACTTATCTCTGCCTGCATGGCAACCCTGCGTGGAGCTATTTGTATCGCAAGATGATTCCGATCTTCGCGGCCAGCGGCGCAAGAGTTGTCGCTCCTGATATGGTAGGTTTTGGCAAAAGCGATAAACCCAAGAAAGACAGCTTTCACGGTTTCACGTGGCATCGGCAATGCTTGTTGGAGTTTGTGGAGCGACTTGATTTGCACAATATCGTGCTTGTTGTGCAGGATTGGGGCGGTATTTTGGGGCTTACATTGCCCATGGCGGCGCCTCAGCGCTACCGTGGCCTAGTGGTGATGAACACGGCTCTCGCGTGTGGCGATGCGCCGCTCTCTGATGGATTCAAAGCGTGGCGCGAGATGTGTGCCAAGAAGTCTGATTTCGATATCGCCAAGCTTTTCTCGCGCGGCAACCCGCAGATGAACGAGGCCGAGTGCGCGGCTTACATGGCCCCGTTCCCCGACGCGGGTCACCGCGCTGCCACACGCGCCTTTCCGCCCATGGTGCCCGAATTCGAAAGCAGCGAAGGTGCGGCCATCAGCCGCGCTGCTCGTGATTTTTGGCGCAATGATTGGCAGGGCAAATCGCTCATGGCCATAGGCCTGCAAGATCCGGTGCTGGGCGAAGCCACCATGCAAGCTCTGCGCACCAACATCCGCAACTGCCCCGAGCCGATGCTGCTGCGGCAGGCGGGCCACTTCGTCCAAGAGCATGGCGAAGCGATTGCTGAGCAAGCTGTCCAGTTTTTTTGAGTCGCAATCAAGCGACAATACAGCACTGTCATCAACACGTCATCACCCGGCCTTGAGGCTGTCATACAAGCATGTGACAGTCACAGGCCATGCACATGAACGACGCATTTTTACGCGCCATGCATCCGCAAGCGCATGGTTCCGGCGATGACGATCCTCCCGATCGGCCATTGCAGCACTACCGCACCCTCTGGATTTCCGATGTGCATCTAGGCACTTCAGGCTGCCAAGCTGGCGCGCTGCTCGATTTCCTCAAGCACACGGATTGCCAAACGCTGTATCTGGTGGGCGACATCATCGATGGCTGGCAGTTGCGCCGCAATTGGTTTTGGCCGCAAACGCACAACGACGTGTTGCAAAAGCTGCTGCGCAAAGCCCGCAAAGGCACGCGCATCATCTTCATTCCGGGCAATCATGACGAGTTTGCGCGCAAATATGTGGAACACAATTTTGGCGGCATCGATGTGCAAGAAGAATGGGTGCACACCTGCGCCGATGGCCGCAAACTGTGGGTGATGCATGGCGATTACTTTGATGGGGTGGTGCGCTGTGCCAAATGGCTCGCTTACCTTGGTGATTCGCTTTACACGCTCACGCTGGAGATCAACCGCCACTACAACTCCTTGCGCGCTCGCATGGGGCTGCCTTATTGGTCACTCGCTCAGTATCTGAAGGCCAAGGTCAAGCGAGCGGTGAGCTATGTGGGTGATTTTGAGCACGCAGTGGTGCGCGAAGCACGCAAGCGCGGCGTGCAG
>JBJTSL010000265.1:0-7040 GCA_046076625.1 Allobrachymonas sp. | reverse complement strand
CTTGACCATCACGACCACGCACATGGGCACGACGATGCTCATGGGCATCCGCACGGCTGGCGCCGGTGGCTGTTTGCCACCAACCACAAGGACATCGGCACGATGTACCTGCTGTTTTCATTCGCCATGCTGATGTTTGGGGGCGTTTTGGCGCTGGGTATCCGCGCTGAACTCTTTCAGCCGGGACTGCAGTATGTCAATCCGGGGCTGTTCAATCAGCTCACCACCATGCACGGCCTGATCATGGTGTTTGGCGCCATCATGCCTGCCTTTGTTGGATTTGCGAACTGGATGATCCCCTTGCAGATCGGCGCCTCCGACATGGCTTTCGCCCGCATGAACAACTTCTCCTTCTGGCTCATGATTCCCGCCGGCTTGATGTTGGTCGGCAGCTTCTTCATGCCCGGCGGCGCTCCCGCTGCAGGCTGGACTCTCTACGCGCCGCTGACCCTGCAAATGGGCCCGAGTATGGACGCCGGTATTTTTGCGATGCACATCTTGGGTGCAAGCTCAATCATGGGCTCGATCAACATCATCGTGACCATCCTGAACATGCGCGCCCCCGGAATGACCTTGATGAAAATGCCGATGTTCTGCTGGACATGGCTGATTACTGCATATCTGTTGATTGCCGTGATGCCCGTGCTCGCTGGCGCAATCACCATGACGCTCACTGACCGCCATTTCGGTACCAGATTCTTTAACCCCGCAGGTGGCGGTGATCCGGTGCTGTATCAGCACATCTTCTGGTTCTTCGGCCATCCCGAGGTCTACATCATGATCTTGCCGGCTTTCGGCATCGTGAGCCAGATCATCCCTGCCTTCGCACGTAAAAAGCTGTTTGGCTACGCCTCCATGGTGTATGCCACCAGCTCGATTGCGATTCTCTCTTTCATCGTTTGGGCACACCACATGTTCACCACTGGCATGCCCGTCACCGGTCAGCTCTTCTTCATGTATGCCACGATGTTGATCGCCGTGCCCACAGGCGTGAAAATCTTCAACTGGATCGCCACGATGTGGAAGGGCGAGATGACCTTTGAAACACCGATGCTGTTTGCCGTCGGTTTCATATTCGTGTTCACTTTCGGTGGCTTCACCGGCTTGATTCTTTCGATGGCGCCAGTGGACATTCAGATGCAAGACACCTACTACGTGGTGGCGCATTTCCACTACGTGCTCGTTGCGGGTTCGCTCTATGCGCTGTTCGCCGGCTTCTACTACTGGGCTCCCAAGTGGACTGGCGTGATGTACAACGAAACACGCGGCAAGATCCACTTTTGGTGGAGCCTGATCGCGTTCAACGTCACCTTTTTCCCGATGCACTTCTTGGGCCTCGCCGGTATGCCACGCCGCTATGCGGACTACCCGATGCAGTTTGCTGATTTTAACGCGATTGCTTCAGTCGGTGCGTTTGCCTTCGGCTTTGCCCAAGTGTATTTCTTCTTGTTCGTGGTGCTGCCCGTGATGCGCGGCAAAGGCGAGCCAGCCAAGCAAAACCCATGGCAAGACCCCGATGGCAAAGGTGCTGAGGGCTTGGAGTGGGAAGTGCCTTCTCCCGCACCGTTCCACACCTATGAAACGCCGCCTAAGCTCAACGCAGCGGCGACCAAAGTGGTGGCCATGTAATTGAGCGCTGAAAAGAAGAGTTCAGTATGTCCTCTCCAGAAGAGCAAAAGAAGAAAAACCTGCGCACGGGCCTGATCTTGGCTTCCGTCGTGCTCGTGTTTTTCTTCGGCTTCATGGCACGCATGATCTTCTTTGGTAAGTGAAGTTGTTGCTACGCGCGTACCATGCAAATCAAGTCTGAAAACCTCAAAATGACCGGCAAACTGATTGTGGTTTGCATCGGCATGGCGGCTTTCAGCTACGCGCTCGTACCGATTTACCGCGCAATTTGCGAGGCCACAGGTATCAATATCCTCTCGCTGGGTGAAACGCAATTGCCAGGTGCGAAGAAAAGCATTCCCACCAATACGCAGGTGGACACAAGCCGCACGATCACGGTCGAGTTTGATGCGAATGTGCGCGGCCCTTGGGATTTCAAGCCCGAGAAACGCAGCTTGCAAGTACATCCTGGCGAGCTCATGACGGTGATGTACGAGTTCCAGAACATCCAAAACCGGGTCATGGCCGCGCAAGCCATTCCGAGCTATGCGCCCAAACAGGCTTCGCCGCATTTCAACAAGCTCGAATGCTTTTGCTTCCAGCAATATACCTTGCAGCCAGGCGAAAAGAAAAATTGGCCGGTGGCTTTCGTGATTGATCCGAAGATTCCGAAAGACGTGACCACAATCACGCTGAGCTACACCTTCTTTGAAGTGGGTGGAAAAACGCCCGCAGCCCCGAAAACCAATACAGCGCTGGTCGCACCCTCGAAGGAGGGCGCATGAGCATCTTGCGTACTGCCAAAGCCGTGGCTTGGAGCTTTGTGGGTTTGCGCTCGGGCAAAGAGTTTGAGAAGGACACGCAACAACTCAATCCGATCCATATCGTGATTGCAGGCTTTGTAGGCGTGGCGTTTTTTATTGGTGTTTTATTGCTGGTTGTGAATTGGGCTGTCAAAGCAGCTTGATCAGCAGACAACGAAGTTTTTAGATTTTGGGTTTAGGAGAATAGACAGCATGAGCGCAGCAACATCGGGTGGCACACCGTATTACTATGTGCCCAGCCCTTCGCGTCATCCCGTGATGGCAGCGATTGGTTTGTTTTTCATGATTTTGGGCGGTGGCCAGTGGATCAATGGCGCGGACTGGGGCAAATGGTCTTTGCTGTTTGGCTTTGTCTGGTTGTCTTTTGTGCTCTTCCAATGGTTCTCAGAAGCCATCCACGAAAGCGAAAATGGGCAATATGGCCGCAAGATTGATTTGTCGTTCCGCTGGAGCATGAGTTGGTTCATCTTCTCGGAAGTGATGTTTTTCGGCGCATTCTTCTCCGCTTTGTGGTGGGCGCGTTCGCATTCTGTCCCAGCGCTCGGCAGCTTGGAAAATGCGCTGATTTGGCCTGGCTTCACAGCCGCTTGGCCCAGCCAAGTGCCCGGTGCGACGACTTCGCCCGCAGGTATCGTCGAACCCTTCCAAACCATGGGCCCGTTCTGGTTGCCCACGATCAATACCGCTTTGCTGCTGTCGTCTGGCGTGACCATCACGATCGCGCACCACGCTTTGATTGCTGGTCAGCGCGCCAAAACCATTGGCTTCATGTGGTTCACCGTGTTGTTGGGCTTCGTGTTCCTCTGCGTGCAAGGCTATGAGTATTACTATGCCTACACCAGCCTGAACCTCAAGCTCAGCTCCGGCATTTTCGGCTCCACTTTCTTTATGCTGACTGGCTTCCACGGCTTCCACGTGTTCGTCGGTATGCTCATGCTGCTTTTCATCACCCTGCGTCTGCAAAAGGGCCATTTCACGCCGCAACGCCATTTCGGCTTTGAAGGCGCGGCTTGGTACTGGCACTTCGTGGACGTGGTGTGGCTTGGCCTGTACATCCTCGTCTACTGGATGTAGGCCGGGATTGAGAGTCCAGAAAAAAGCCGCTGAAGAAGCGGCTTTTTGATTTTTTAGCAGAACACTTTACCGCCCCACAGGCAAACCCGTTGGCTTGATATAGCCCAATTTCCAAGCGATCAACACGCAAATGAAAAGCAGCACCGACACGCCAATGCGTATCGCCAAAGCCTTGGCCATGCGGCTGTTCTTGTCTGTGGATGAAGTGTCATCTTGCTGCCCGCTGGAGCGCAGCATGAAATATCCGGCAGCGGCGAGTGCGCCCAAAATGACGAGAAAAACGAGTGCGAAAATAAGGCTCATAGGAGAGATTATCTCGTGAATGCGCCACTGCAAAGCCACACAAGGTTTGGGCGTTCACAATGGCTGATCTTGATTGCGGCCATAGCTTGTATCAGCACCACCGCATCACTGGGCGCATGGCAGATGCGCCGTGCAACCCATAAAGAGCGGCTTGCAGCAGCCATTTCGAAGCAAAATGAGCAGTTGCCCGGCACGAATACTGCGCTGAATGCTATTGATTTAGGAGTATTCAAGCCTGAAGAATGGTTGCATCGGCGCATGCAACTGCAGGGTCGCTGGCTGCATGAGCACACGGTGTTTCTGGACAATCGCCCCATGCAAGTGAGCGGGAGTCAGCGCGTGGGGTTTTATGTGGCCACACCGCTGGCTGTTGAAGGCAAGGGTGACGGAGAGCGGCGGGTGATTTGGGTGCAGCGCGGCTGGGTGCAGCGCGATTTTCAGGATCGCAGCCGTTTGCCCCAGTTGCCGCAAGCATCGGCGTCGGTCATCGTGCAAGGCCGATTGATCGCTCAAGTCTCCCGTGCTTATGCGATGAACGAGCCCGCTTCTTCCACAGCCACCCCCGCTGACCCAAGGGCTTCGCGCATTTGGCAAAATCTGCCTACTGTCAATTTTTCTTCGCAGGTGCTGATGCCGGTGGCGCTACTGCAAACCGCGCCAGAGTCTGCAGAAGATGGCCTGCAACGCAACTGGCCCGCAGCGGATACAGGGGTAGCCAAGCATCATGGCTATGCATTTCAATGGTTTGCGCTGTCTGCGCTGATTTTTATTTTGTATGTCTGGTTCCAACTCATCGCCCCCCGCCGCAAACTCGCAGCCTGATGCCATGCGGCAAGAGCCGCTCACGCTCACGGTGCATTCGCTGCCTGTGGCGGGCGAAGCCGCGGATACTCGCCGCCAACTCTCTGGTCGTTTCAAGATGATGCTGGTCATGCTGGCCTGCGCTGCGCCCGTGCTGGCTTCGTATTTCGCGTATTACGTGGTGCGCCCCGAAGGCCGCAAGAATTATGGCGAATTGATCGAGCCGCCGCGTGCCTTGCCCTATGTGATGGCGCAGCGCTTGGATGGCTCCTCTATGCCCTTGCCTTCGCTGCAAGGTCAATGGCTGCTGCTCAGCATCGCAGGCGGCGCATGCGATGCGGCGTGTGAGAAGCGCATTTACTGGACGCGCCAGTTGCGCGAGGTGATGGGGCGCGACAAAGACCGTATCGAGCGTGTCTGGTTAGTCAATGACGATGCGCCTGTGGATGCCAAGCTTGCACCGCAAGTGCATGCCCCACTCAATGATGCGCAGGCGTTCCGTGTCGATGCTGCCACGCTGGCGAAGTGGTTGCCAGAGCCTGCAGCAGGCAAGAGAGCCTCCGATCATTTGTATGTGGTCGATCCCTATGGCAAGCTCATGTTGCGCTGGCCGGTGGACATTGATGCGAGTCGAGCCAAGCGCGATGTGCACAACCTGCTGCGCGCATCGGGCAGTTGGGATCAGGCGGGGCGCGTGGGTGTGATGTTCATACCCGCGCCGATGAGCGATACAACTGCACCGCCCGCGATACCGGCTTCAGGAGCCAAGCCTTGAACGCGGACATCCCTCTGTACGACTTGTCCCCTGTTGCGCAACTGATGCTGCTGGGCATCGTGATTGCGCTGGGCCCTCTCGTGTGGGTATGGAGAAAAAGTCGAAGCAAGCCGTTGTCTGCGCGACTGAAGCTGCTCACCCTGCTGACTCTCTTCCTGACTTTCGATCTCGTGCTGTTTGGTGCGTTCACCCGCCTTACCGATTCTGGCCTCGGCTGTCCCGATTGGCCGGGCTGTTATGGCCAGGCCTCGCCGATTGGCGCGAAGGTGCAAATTGCTGCCGAGCAAGCCGCCATGCCGACGGGCCCTGTGACTCACAAGAAAGCGTGGATTGAAATGATCCACCGCTATTTGGCCAGCGGTGTGGGTGTGTTGATTTTGGTGTTGGCGGCTTTGAGTTGGCGTGCGAAGCGCGAGATTGCCGTGAGCCGATGGTGGCCCACGCTCACCTTGATCTGGGTGTGTATCCAAGGCGCTTTTGGCGCACTCACGGTGACCATGAAGCTTTTTCCTGCCGTCGTGACGATGCATCTGCTGGGCGGCATGATTCTGCTCGCTTTGCTACAGGCTCAGGCGGTGAAATACGAACATCATGCGCACGATCTCCATCTCTCCCAAGCCGCCAAGCGATGGCTGATTGCAGGTTTTGCGCTGCTTTGGCTGCAAATCGCACTCGGCGGCTGGGTGAGCACCAATTACGCGGTGCTGGCTTGCACCGAATTCCCCCAATGCCAAGGTACTTGGTGGCCCGCCATGAATTTCCGCCAAGGCTTTGAAATCTGGCGTGAATTGGGGCAAACCGGGCAGGGCAGCGTGATTGCGCTGCCCGCACTCACGGCCATTCATGTGGTGCACCGGTTGTTTGCGTTTGTGGTGTTTGCTGTGCTGGGTATCGCGGCTTGGTCTCTGCATCGTAGCGGCGCATTGCGAGCAGCCGCTTGGATTGCGGGTCTCTTGCTTTTGCAACTCATCACGGGCCTGTCCAATGTCGTGCTAGGTTGGCCGCTGTTGGCTGCTGTCATGCACACAGGCGGCGCGGCGGCACTGGTGATCGTGTGCACGGCTGCGCTCATGCGTGCACGGGCGAGCGAAATCAAAGTCAAGCCATCACACTTGAAGCTGCTCAAATCCGGGATGGCATCATGAGCGCAGCAGCCCCTGTTCACACCAGCAAAGTCCGCCAGTTCTATGCGCTGATGAAGCCGCGGGTGATCCAGCTCATCGTTTTTTGTGCGCTGATTGGCATGGTGCTGGCCGTGCCAGGCATGCCCAATCGCGTGGAACTGAGCATCATGGCAATCGCTTGCTTTGGCATCTGGCTGGTCTCCGGCGCGGCTGCGGCCATGAATATGCTGGTGGAAAAAGGCATCGATGCAAAAATGCGCCGTACCGCTTGGCGGCCCACGGCGCAGGGCGAATTGACTGATTTGCAAACGGGCATCTTCTCGGCGCTGCTTTGCCTTGTGGGTTGCGTGATTCTCTATGTGTGGGTGAATCCGCTCACCATGTGGCTCACCTTGGCTACTTTCGTGGGCTATGCGGTCATCTATACCGTGATCTTGAAGCCGCTCACCCCGCAAAACATCGTGATCGGCGGCGCATCGGGCGCGATGCCGCCCGTGCTCGGCTGGGCCGCGATGACGGGCGATGTGGGCG
>JBJTSL010000264.1:0-9040 GCA_046076625.1 Allobrachymonas sp. | reverse complement strand
CGGGCCTTTGATTTCTTTCACGGAATACAGCGATTGGCCAGGCCATGGCACGGAGAACAAGAGCTTCATGCCTTAGCCAGCGAGCAGCTTCTCTAGCGCGGGCTTGGAAGCGGTGTAGAGCTTGCGGGCTTCTCCGTAATTCGTAGTGAGGAAGGGAATAGAGTCCACGCCGAAGAGCGCGTTTTCGTTCGCTGCGCCGGAGAGCAAAAATTCACCGGCAGACGTTTGCCCGGTTTGCACAGCGCGCTTGATCTCGTTGGCTTTGTAGAGCGAGCCATTGGGGTGCAGCGTGATTTTGAGTTTGCCTGCGGTGGCTTTGTCCACTTCGTTGGCAAAGAGTTGCACGTTTTCTGTTTGGAAGCTAGCCACGGCATAGACCGTGGGCAAATCCCACTTGGTTTGCGCGAAAGCGCCACCGGCAGCTAGGGTGACAGCAAAAGACATGAGCAGTTTTTTCATGGTTTCTCCAGAGTAAAAAAAGTGACTTAAAGGAAGGCTTCAAAAAGTAGCCAGTTGATGGTTAAGTAAATCGGTGATCAACATCGCGCCGGGGGCATGCGTGATGCAAAACGCGGGCTTGGCCTGGGTAATGGCTGCTTGCGGCGTGACGCCACAGGCCCAGAACACAGGAATCTCATCAGGCAAGATTTCGATGGCATCGCCGTAATCAGGCTTGGATAAATCATCAATACCAATCTGCGCAGGATCGCCCATGTGCACCGGTGCACCATGCACATCCGGGAAGCGCGAGGTGATCTGAATGGCGCGAATCGCGTCTTGCGCCTTGAAAGGCCGCATTGACACGACCATCGGCCCGTGAAACACACCGGCCGCTTCTGTGGCGATATTGCTGCGATACATGGCCACATTGCGGTTTTGCTGAATGTGGCGCAAAGGCAGGCCCGCCTCCAACAGCGCTTGCTCGAAGGAGAAAGAGCAACCGATGATGAAAGTGACCAGATCTTTGCGCCACAAGCTGCTGATATCCGTCGGCTCATCAACCAACACACCATCGCGCCACACGCGATAGCGCGGCACATCGGTGCAAATATCAATGTCTTGCCCCAAAGCAGACAGCTTAGCCTCTCCCGGCTCGCTCACGGCCAGCAGCGGGCAAGGCTTGGGGTTGCGCTGGCAGTAGTGCAAAAAGTCATTGGCTTGCGCTTCCGGCAGAATCACCACATTGCCCTGCACATGGCCATCAGCCAAGCCACTGGTGTGCCCCGTCCATTGGCCTTGGCGAATGGCGGTTCGGGCGGCTTGCGCGGAAAGTCCAGCAGGGAAATCCAAAGCGTTCACATCAGTTCCAGAATTTTTTCAACATGAAACGGATTGTGAAGACGATGCTTCAGCGAATCAAACTCAAAGTTTTTTGCTCATGTCATCAATTTTTTTGATGACACTTCAGAGACGAGATTCAGGTAAACCCTAGGAAAAATCTTCCTCTGAACTGCAACTCAGCTAAACGCAAGAGCCGATTTCAGCACCCCATCGACCAAGCCCGTGGCCGGATCGCTGCGATAACTTGCGTGAATCGGCAGTGGCGGCAGTTGGGTGGAGCACTTGAGCACCTTCAAGCCCTGTACTTGGACGAAGCGCTCCGCTGCAGCCAGCGGCAATGTGGCAACCCCGAAACCGCCCTCCACAAGTTGCGCCATAGCGGATATGGATGAAATGGTGTGAATACGCTTTTCTTCCACCCTAGCGAGCCGCAGCGCATCGAGCAGCGCCACGTGCGGCTGCGAGCCGCGCTGAAAGGTGAGCAGCTCGCTCCTGGCCAGATCGGCCAGCGTGTATGCCCTTTTTCGGTGCTGTGCAGCTTGCCCCACAAAGCACATCGGCATAGCGGGCATGGCTTTGGTGCGCACACCCTCACCGCCTGCGGGTAAAGCGGCAAACACGATGTCTTGTGCACCGCGCTGAATTTGATCCATCAATACAGGTGTGGTCTCCACTGTGAGCTCCAGCTCCAAACCCGGCTGCTCCACGCGCAAATGCGCAATCCATGGAATCAGCCAGGAATGCAGCACCGATTCAATCGCCCCAATGCGCAGCGAAGCCGCCATCGCCATCCCTGAGCCCATCTCGGTTTTCACCTCGCGCTGCAATTCCAAGAGCTTTTGCGCATAGCTCACAAAGCGGCTGCCCGCCACAGTGAGGCGAAATTGCTTATCGCGCCGATCCAACAGCAGCACGCCCAACTCCTCCTCCAGCGCCGCCACACGCGCACTCATGGCCGACTGCGTGAGAAACAGTTTCTCCGCCGCTCGTGAAACTGACTTGAGCGTCGCCACCCAGTAAAAGGCTTCGACAAATCGCAGATTCATAGGTCACGCCATCGCGCAACTGAGCTGTTGGGGAATCTACAGGTACGCATCAATAGAGGGCGGCACATGATTTGCTATATCCTTGAATGCTTCAATCTCTTCATTCTTCCACAGGAGTTGCCATGTTCAAAAAGATTGCTTTGATGGTTGGCTTGTCCGCGCTCACCGCAGGCAGCGCCTTCGCCCAAACCAAATGGGATTTGCCCAGCGCTTACCCAGCCACCAACTTCCACACAGAAAATCTCGTGCAGTTTGCCAACGATGTGGACAAAGCCACCGCTGGCAAGCTCAAAATCACCATACACCCTGGCGCATCGCTCTTCAAAGCGCCTGAGATCAAGCGTGCTGTGCAAACCAACCAAGCGCAGGCAGGCGAGATTTTGTTGGCCAACTTCCAAAACGAATGGCAAATTTTCGGCGCAGACGGCCTGCCTTTCTTGGCAGACAGCTACGACGAAGCCGCCAAACTCTGGCGCGTTCAAAAGCCCATGCTGGAGAAAAAGTTGGGTGAACAAGGCATGAGCGTTCTCTATGCAGTGCCATGGCCGCCTCAAGGCTTGTATGCCAAAAAGCCCATCAACTCCGGCGCGGATTTGAAAGGCTACAAGTGGCGTGCTTACAGCCCAGCCACCTCGCGGATGGCCGAATTGCTCGGCGCGCAGCCCGTGACCGTGCAGGCCGCAGAAGTGAGCCAAGCTTTTGCCACCGGCGTGGCCGACAGTATGATGAGCTCGGGCTCCACCGGCTGGGACGCAAAGCTGCATGAAACTGTCAAACAATGGTATGACCTACAAGCTTGGCTGCCTAAAAACGCGGTGATCGTGAACAAAGCCGCCTTTGATGCGCTGGATGCGCCGACGAAAGCCGCTGTGCTCAAAGCTGCGTCTGACGCCGAAGTGCGCGGCTTTGCCGCCAGCAGAAAAGCCAATGGCGAAACGCTCGACAAGCTCAAAGGTGGTGGCATGGCGATTTTGCAGCCCAGCGTAGCCCTCAAAGCCGACATGAAAAAGGTCGGTGACACCATGCTCAAGGAATGGCTTGAAAAAGCCGGCCCAGAAGGCAAGCAACTCATCGATGCTTTCTTGAAATAAGCCTTAAAAACATATGCGCAAATCCCTCAATGCGCTCTATGACGGAGCGGCCGCTTTGGCCGCTCTTTTCATGGTGCTGATGCTCGTGATGGTACTGCTCTCGATTCTTGGGCGTGAACTCGGTTTTCATGTGCGTGGCACCGATGCTTATGCTGGCTACTTCATGGCCGCCAGCGGCTTTTTGGCACTCGCTCACACGCTCAAAAAAGGCGAGCATATCCGTGTGACTTTGCTGGTGGCCAAGCTCAAAGGTTTGCCGCAAAAAGCGCTAGAAGTTTGGGCACTGTTTGCCGCCACTGCGCTGGCCTGCGTAGCCGCCTTTTATAGCGGCAAGCTGGCTTGGCAGAGCTGGAAGTTTCACGATATTTCCACTGGCAACGATGCCACGCCACTGTGGATTCCGCAATTGTCCATGGCTGTGGGTACGCTGGTGCTGGCGATCGCTTTCTTGGATGAGTTGGTCATGGAGCTTCGTGGCAAGCGTCTGCAAGCCTCGTCGTCCGAATCGCTTCACAATGAGTGAACATCATCATGAGTGATATCGGCATTTCAGTTTTGCTGGTCGTTTCGCTGTTCCTCATCTTGGGCAGTGGTGTCTGGATCGGTCTCGCGCTCTCTGGCGTGGCTTGGATTGGCATGAGCCTGTTTTCTGCGCGGCCAGCAGGCGATGCCATGGTCACCACGATTTGGGGCTCATCGAGCAGTTGGACTTTGACGGCTCTTCCCCTCTTCATTTGGATGGGCGAAATCCTTTTCCGAACGCGTATTTCGCAAGACATGTTTCGCGGCCTCGCGCCTTGGATGCAAGCGCTACCAGGCCGTTTGCTGCATACCAATGTGGCAGGATGCACGATATTCGCCGCTGTGTCAGGCTCATCGGCTGCCACCTGTGCCACCATTGGCAAGATGACTCTTCCCGAGCTGAAGAAACGCGGCTACCCCGACGACATCGTGATCGGCACGCTTGCCGGCGCAGGTACGCTGGGCCTTTTGATCCCGCCCTCGATTATCATGATTGTCTATGGCGTGACGGCAGAAGTCTCGATCTCCAAGCTCTTCATCGCCGGCGTGATCCCCGGCCTGATGCTCGCCGTCCTCTTCTCGGGCTACATCATCTTCTGGGCGCTGCGCAACCCCACGCTCGTGCCGCCGCGCGATCCGATCATGAGCTTTGCGCAAAAGCTGAGTGAATCCAGCAGCTTAATCCCCGTGGTGCTGCTCATCATCGCTGTGCTCGGCTCGATCTATGCAGGCATTGCTACCGCGACTGAGGCCGCTGGCGTCGGCGTAGTGGGCTCACTCGTTCTCGCTGCCACGCAGCGTAGCCTCTCTTGGCAAACCTTCAAAGGTTCGCTGATGGGCGCAACACGCCTGTATTGCATGATCGCGCTGATTTTGGCCGGTGCATCTTTCTTGACGTTGGCCATGGGCTACATCGGCCTGCCGCGCCATTTGGCCGAATGGATCAGCAGCCTCGGCCTCTCGCAATTCACCCTGCTCATGGCGCTCATGGTGTTCTACATCATACTCGGTTGCTTCTTGGACGGAATCAGCATGGTGGTGCTCACCATGGGCGTGATCCTTCCCACGATCATTAAAGCGGGTATCGATCCGCTGTGGTTTGGTATCTTCATCGTCGTGGTGGTGGAGATGGCGCAAATCACGCCGCCTGTCGGCTTCAATCTCTTCGTACTGCAAGGCATGACGGGCAGGCAGCTACCCTACATCGCGAAAGTCACCCTGCCCATGTTCTTCATGATGGTGCTGGCCGTGGTGCTGCTGTATGTCTTTCCGGGATTGATCACTTGGCTGCCTCAGCAGATGAAATTATGATCGAAACCGCCCTTACGCCGGCTTGAAATCTACGTTTCAAGCTATTTCTTTGGTAGTCTGTGTGAGCTTTTTATGCCAGACAACTCCCCCGCCAGCAGCCTCATCAGTCAATTGGCCGCCGAGTTGATGGCGCATGCCCCGTTTGCACAGATGCAAGCGCAGCATGTCCAGATGTTGGTGGCGTCCAGCGTGCAGCGCTACTACGCGCCCAGCGAGGCTGTGCTCTCGCCGCAAGATGGGCAAGTCACCGAGCTGTTGATTGTGCGGCGCGGGGCCATCACGGGTTCACAGGGCATGGCACAGTATGCGGCGTCTGGAGGAGGCGGCTTTTTGTATGAGGCGGGCGATGTGTTTCCCGTGAGTGCCGCGGTAGCTGGCCGCGCAGTCACCGCCACTTACCAAGCCAGCGAAGACAGTTTTGTGCTCGCACTGCCGGTGGCCGCCATGCAGGCTGTGGCCCAACTTAGCATGCCTTGGGCCGAGTTTTTGAATGGCCGCGTGCAGCAATTTTTGGAGCTTTCCCGTAAGGCCTTGCAAGACCACTATGCCTCGCGCGTGCTGTCGGAGCAATCCATGGAAACCGCCTTGGCTGAGCTGGCGTTGCGCAAGCCGGTTGCCTGCGCACCCCAAACACCATTGGCCGAAGCGCTTGCGCGCATGCATGCGCAGCGGGTGGGCTCGATGTTGATCACCGATGCGCAGGACAGCGCCTTGGGCATCCTCACGCGGGGTGATGTACTCAGCAAAATCACCCTGCCCGGGATTCCGCTCACCTCGCCGATCGCGCAGGTGATGACCAGCCCGGTGCAGACCTTGAATGTGCACGACACGGCGCACGACGCGGCCTTGCTCATGTCGCGGCACAGTATTCGCCATGTGCCGGTAACGCGTGATGGCAAAGTAGTGGGAATCGTGTCCGAGCGCGATTTGTTTGCCATGCAACGCCTGAGCTTGCAGCAACTCTCGGGCAGCTTGCGCAAAGCCCAGGATGTACCAGCGCTTCAACGCTTGGCACCCGATATCCGGCGATTTGCCGAGCGCCTACTCGGCCAAGGCGTGCAGGCGCGCCAGCTCACGCATTTGGTGAGCCATCTGAACGACCTGCTCACACAGCGTTTGCTGGAGCTGCTCAGCACGCAGCGCGGCCTGAGTGCGACACAAGCCTGCTGGATCGCCTTGGGCTCGGAAGGCCGCGAAGAGCAAACCATTGCCACTGATCAAGACAACGCCTTTGTATTGCACGACGGTGTGAGCGATGCTGCACGCGCTGATTGGCTGGCTCTTGCGCAAGAGGCCAATGCCGCGCTCGATGCTTGCGGCTACCCGCTGTGCGCAGGCCACATCATGGCCAGCAATCCTGAGCTCGCGCAAACCGCCAGTCACTGGCAAGCGCGCTTCGCGCACTGGATCGGCGTGGGCACACCCGAAGATTTGCTCAATGCCAGCATTTATTTTGACCTGCGGCCTCTGTGGGGCAACGTGGCCTTAGCGACACAGCTGCGCAGCTTCGTTGCAAGCCAAGCTCAGCAATCCCCGCGCTTCCTGAAGCTGCTGGCGCTGAACGCCTTGCAACGCAGCGTGCCGCTCACCTGGACCGGCGCGATTGACACGCACGAGGATGGTACCGTGGATTTGAAGCTGCGTGGCACAGCGATTTTTGTGGATGCGGCGCGCTTGTATGCGTTGGCGCACGGTGTGAGCGAAACCAATACCCGCGCGCGGCTGCAAGCCATAGGAGCAGCAGTGAATGCGCCGCAGCGCGAGTACGAAGGCTGGATCACTGGCTTTGAATTCCTGCAAATGCTGCGCCTGCGTGTGCAGATGGACATTGCCAATGGCAGCGGAGACCCCGATCAGCCCAACCGAATCGAGGTGCGCCGCTTGAACACGATTGACCGGCGCATCTTGAAAGAAAGCCTGCGCATGCTTGGTCTGCTGCAAGAGCGCATGCGCATGGATTACGCACGCTGAACACGAGATGGTCTTCTTCGATTGGCTCAAACCCTCCCCCCCTGCGCAAGGCATTCATCGCTGGGTGGTGCTCGACGTGGAAACCAGCGGGCTGGAGCCCCAAGAAGCCCAGCTCTTGGCCGTCGCAGCCATCGCAGTGCAGGTGGATTGGCCAGCAAAGCAACTGCGCATCTGCCCCGGTGACAGTTTGGAAACTGACATCCAACCCGCGCAGGTGGTGAGCGACAAAAGCAATATCCTGATTCACGGCATCGGCCAGCAGCGCCAGCAGCGTGGCATGGCGCTGCGAGAAGCCTTGCCCCAAGTCGTGAAATTCATTGCAGATTCACCCCTGCTGGCTTTCCACGCGTGGTTCGACAAAATCATGATCAGTCGTCATCTGGCAATTGCTGGTCACGCCCCGCTACCTAACCCGTGGATCGACATTGAAAAGCTTTGCATTGCGCTCTATCCCAAAAGCCGCGCTGAGTCGCTAGACGACTGGATGGATGAATTCGACATCACCTGCGCTGCGCGGCATGAAGCGGCGGCCGATACCTTTGCCGAATGCGAAGTCTTGCAACGCCTGTGGCCTCAATTGGCGCTGGATGCACGCAATTGGAAAGAACTCAAAGCCATTGAGCAAGTTGGGCGGCGGCTACGCTAACCCTGCCATAGACTTCTTCACTATCGAATTCATAGCACTCTCCGCATATTTATTGCCGGCTATCTACCAATTTCTCTTTAAAAATCCCCCAGAATCGGCATTTGGCTCCACGAAAACTGCATTTCATCGCAAAGCGCTGGTCTATCGCTACATGAAAAGGCACAGTGGCGGCATGTACACCTTTGCCACCATGTCTCCCCAACTCAGCATCCACCTGTTTGCGATGCTCGCCGCCACCTTGATTGGGCCTTTGGCCATGTTAGCGCGTTGGCGCACGCAGCGCCCGCGCCTGCATCGCGCCTTAGGTTACGCATGGGTTACGCTGATGCTCACTGCGGCGATTTCTTCGCTCTTCATTCGCTCCACTTTTCCGCTGATTGGCACGTTTTCATGGATTCATGTTGTCTTTATTCCGGGCACGCTGATCGCACTTTTTGCTGCGTTTTGGTTTTTGGCTCGCAAGAACATTCGCGCACACCGCCTCACCATGATTCAGCTCTACATCAGCGGCTGCTTGATTGCCGGCGCGTTCACCCTTTCGCCCAACCGTTTGCTCGGCCATTGGCTATGGGGCTGACCATAACGAGGGCGTATTCACACGAGTCATTTCGCAAGGAGATTTAATGCAGCTCGCTCAGAATTTTTCTCAAGACGTTTCTGCCACCCTCAGCCCCGCCGAGATCGAGCGCCTCGCGCGCCGCCGCGCAGGTGCAAAGCTCGGTTGGTTCATTCATGCGGCGGTGTTTGTCTGCGTCAACGCTTTACTTATGCTCTTGAGCTTTTTAAGCGGTAAAGCATGGGCGATTTTTCCGCTGTTGGGCTGGGGCTTAGGGCTTGCCATTCATGGCGCTGCTGTATGGCTGGCTAGCCCCGGTGGCGCATTGCATGAGCGCCTGCTCCAAGCCGAGCGATCACGCTTGCAACCCCAGCGCGATCCTTGGTAAACCGATCAACGCATTGCGTTTGCCTGCACAATGTTGTCCATGCCCCCACTTCCCGCATCCTTGTGTGCAACGCAGATTGCCCAAACCCATGAGGCTGCGCGCGGACTACCCCGTTGGCAGCGCGGATGGGCTTGGGCAATCTGCGTTGCACACAAGGATGCGGGAAGTGGGGGCATGGACAACATTGTGCAGGCAAACGCAATGCGTTGATCGGTTTACCAAGGATCG
>JBJTSL010000263.1:0-9035 GCA_046076625.1 Allobrachymonas sp. | reverse complement strand
GCTCGGGCGCGGGCGATGATTTTGGTGATGAGCTCGTTGGCGAGGTCGGGGTTGGTGGCTAGCTCTGTTTTGACGCGTTCGCGGGTGACGACGGCGCATTGGCAGGGCTCTAGGGCTTCGATGCTGGCGGAGCGGGGGCCGCCGTCTAGGCTCATTTCGCCGAAGTAGCTTGGGGCTTCGATGTGGCCGTAGGTGACTTCTTTGCCGTTCGCATCTTGCCCGAAGACGCGGACGCTGCCCTGTAGCAGGATGAAGAGGGTGTCGCCGCTATCGCCTTCGCTTAAGAGGATGCTTTTCTTTTTGTAGGTGCGGATCACGCCCGATTCGGCGAGACGGGCGATACTGGGGGGCAAATCTTGAGGTTTGTTCTGGAGCATGCCCGCATTATGGCTGGCACAGAGGGTTTGGACAGCTCAGCACGAACGGAAGCAGACCACAGTGTGAACGGTTGGTCAGTTTCATGCAAATGCCGCCGGCATCACCGCCGCCATCAGCGGCGGCAGGAGGGCCAAGCGTTTGACGACTTCGCGGATGCCGTGGCTGTGGGTTTTTTGGCAGATGCTGCGGATGTGCGTGCGAACCGTGGCTTCGCCCACATTGAGTTGCTTGGCCATCTCAGGCGCGGTATGACCAACGCAGATCAGGCTGAGGATCTGCTCTTCGGAGCGGGTGAGCTGGTAGGCGCGGGCAAAAAAGCTCATCATGAGCGTTTCGCACATGCCGCTGCGCGAGAAAATGAGCGCGATGCGTGTTTCAGTGGATTCTGCGGTTGGATGGACCGTTGGTGTTGTGTGGGCGAAGCGATCTTGCCGGTCAAGGGGTACGACAGCCACCGTGCTTTGCGCATTCGCACCCAGAGTGAGCATGCTGCGCTTGCTTTGGCTGGCCTTGGAGAGGGCTTCCAGCAAACGATCTGAATCAGCCGTTTCAGCCGCTTGCAGGCGTTGTGCCTCTTCTTTGAGCAATTGGCCGCGTTGCAAGATCACTTGGCCGGCCAAATTGCAATGCTGGACTCTGGCTTGGGCGTCGACGATGATCACGCCGCAGGCAATTTCGTCGAGCGCCGAGCTGAGCAGTTGGCTGGATTCATTGGAAAGCGCCATCGGCGGGCGCTGGCCGATGTAGCCTTGTTGGTGCAGGAGACTATTGGGTGTGGAAACGTGATGTTTGCTCATGGCTGTCCTCAGTTGTGATGAGATGCCACGAGTGTGAATATTTCGTCACATGTCGTGCGGCAACAAGTTGCCTCGCAATTGTGAAATAGTTGCCAAATTTCGGCTGAGATCAGGATCTGGTGCGGGTTCTGGCCAGAGGAGGATTCTTGGCAAAATAGCGTTGCAGGCCGCGCATGATACCTTCGGCGAGCTGGTCTTGGTAGCTTTCGTCCCGAAGCTTAAGTTCCTCTTCGGGGTTGCTGATGAAGGCGGTTTCGATCAGGACGCTGGGGATATCGGGCGCTTTGAGCACAGCAAAGCCGGCTTGCTCAACCTTGGGTTTGTGCAACTTGGCGAAGCTGCCAATTTCGCCCAAGACTTTGCCACCGAGCTCCAGGCTGTCGTTGATCTGGGCGGTGGTGCTCATGTCGAGCAGGGCGCGTTGGACTTGTGCGTCTTTGGTTTTGACATTGATGCCGCCCACCGCATCCGCGCTGTTTTCTTTGTCGGCCATGTAGCGCGCCGCTGCGCTGGAGGCACCGCGCTGGCTGAGCGCAAAGACGCTGGCTCCGCGCGCCGTGGGAGATGTCCACGCATCGGCATGGATGCTGATGAACAGGTCGGCCTGTACCCGCTGCGCCTTTTGCACGCGCACATGCAGGGGAACGAAGAAATCACCATCGCGCGTTAAGAAGGCGCGCATGGGGTTGCCATTAAGGGTCGTCGCGTTGATGCGCTCGCGCAGCTTGAGCGCGACTTTGAGCGTGATGTCTTTCTCGCGTGTTCCTGCCGGGCCGATGGCGCCAGGATCTTCGCCGCCGTGGCCAGGGTCCAAGGCAATGATGATCAGGCGGTCCGTGGCGCTTGAGGCCGGGTTTTTTGAAGGAATTGAGGGATTCGCCGGCGTAGAATCTGCGCGGGATGCTATGGTTTTAGCAGTGGCAGGTGAGGTGCTCGTGGCGGGTCTGGTAGATTGCTGGGCGATCAGCTCGCCCAGCGGATCTGGCCGGGAGCTTGCAGATGAAGCGGCGGAGGAGGAGGGTGCAGCCGCTTTGGCCTTTTCTTTTTCTTTCTCCGCAATCAAGGCTTGAAGTGGGTCAATCGCTTCGGTGGGATACAGATCAAACACCAAGCGATGCTGATACGCTGCAATCGGCGGCAGGTTGAACACTTGGGGCAGGGCGCTCTGCTTCAAATCCACCACCAAGCGCACTACACCCGGTGCATTCTGCCCCACGCGAATGCCGCTGATGAATGGATCATCGCTTTTCACGCTGCCGACCAGCTCACGCAACTGTGGCGACAGCTCAATGCCTTCAATGTCCACCGCCAAGCGCGGTGGTCTGGAGACGAAGAATTGCTTGGCTTTCAAGAGGCCGTCGCTCTCAATCGTGACGCGCGTGTAATCCTGCGCCGGCCATACACGAACTCCTAATATCGTAGCGCCCCAAGCAATTTCTGTGCGGGCGAGAAGCAGAATTAAGCTTCCAAATTGCAGGGCATCACGGCGACGGGGCGCTATCATGCCAGCAGCTCCTGGCCACGCGCGGTATGCGCGATGGCTTTGATTTGACGCGAATCATCCGCTTGCGCCGCAATATGCAGCGCCAAATCGGGCGCTGGCAACACGCCCTTTGCCTTTTCAGGCCACTCGACTAGCTTCAAGCCGGGGCTGGCCAGCAGATCACGAAAACCGGCTTCTTCAAATTCACGCGGATCGGCAAAACGGTACAAATCGAAATGCCAGACATTGAGCTCGCCTTGGCTGGTTTGCAGCGTGTAAGGCTCCACGACAGCATAACTCGGGCTTTTGATGCGGCCTTGCACGCCGAGGGCGCGCAGCAGATGTCGCACGAAAGTCGTTTTGCCAGCGCCTAGATCGCCATGCAGCTCGATGAGCGCGCGTGCAATAGCCGGCCGGGCGGCCAATTGCTGTGCAAAAGCCTCAGTGGCGGCTTCATCTGGCCAATGCAATACAGTTTCTCCAATCACAGTTTCTACAATCAAGGCATGCACACGCAAAAGAGGGTCATCGATCAGGAGAAGTTTCTCCAGCAGCTGCGCCAATGGGGCGCAGAACTGGGATTGTCTCAAATTGACGTGGCAGGGATTGATTTGAGCGACGCAGAGCCTGGTTTGCAAGCATGGCTAGATGCGGGCTTTCACGGCAGCATGCACTACATGGCTGCGCATGGCATGAAGCGAGCGCGGCCTGCGCAGCTCGTGCCTGGCACGGTGAGCGTGATCACGGCTCGGGTGGATTATTTGCCTGCGTTACACGGTGAGGGCTGGCAGGCGATTGAGTTTTCGCGCTTAGGAAGACCGAGCGAGGGGATCGTGTCGATCTACTCTCGCGGGCGGGATTATCACAAGGTGCTGCGATCTAGATTGCAGAAATTAGCGGATCGAATCGCTGAGGAGATTGGCCAGTTTGGCCATCGCGTCTTCACAGATTCCGCGCCCGTGCTCGAAGCTGAGCTGGCCTCGCGCAGTGGCATCGGCTGGCGTGGGAAGCACACGCTGATTCTCTCACGAGAAGCTGGTTCGATGTATTTTCTGGGGGAAATCTACGTGGATATTGCGCTGAATGCTACGGAAAGCGTAGCGCCGCATTGCGGCAGTTGCACGAGCTGTATCGACGTTTGCCCGACGCAAGCCATCATCGCGCCCTACAAACTCGATGCAAGGCGTTGCATTTCATACCTCACGATTGAGCACGATGGCGCAATTCCTGTCGAACTGCGCCAACTGATTGGCAACCGCATCTACGGTTGCGACGATTGCCAACTTGCATGCCCTTGGAATAAATTTGCGCAGCGTGCGGCCTTGCCAGATTTTGATGAGCGTAAGGGCTTGGTCGGCCAACAACTCATCACGCTATGGAATTGGAGCGAAGAAGAATTTCTGCGTTTCACAGAAGGAAGCGCGATTCGCCGCATTGGACATGAGAGATGGCAGCGCAATATCGTGGTGGCAATGGGCAACGCCTTGCGAAGCCAGCTTGGCGAGGCGGAGAAATCGGCGATTCGTTCAGTGCTAGACAACAAAAAAGCCAGCGTCAGCGCCCTGATTCAAGAACACATCGACTGGGCTTTGCGAGGCGAAGAAAAGGAATTCTGAACGCAGAGGACGCGAAGGTTGCGCAGAGATCGCAGAAAGAACCAAAATTTGGTTTTTCTTTTTTGCGTCTTCTGCGTAATCTTTGCGTCCTCTGCGTTCAAAAGGTATTTTGAATTCTTACGCTACGAAGCGTCAGAAAATTACTCTACCTTCGCCTTATCGCGCAAACCCTTCTGGTAAGCCTGCAATTTCTGCTGCTGTAATTGCTGGGCAATTTGCGGCTTCACTTGTTCCAAAGGTGGAAGTTGGGTTTCGCGCACATCGTCCACGCGGATGATATGGAAGCCAAATTGGCTCTTCACCGGCGCTTCGGTGTATTTGCCTTTGGGCAGTTTGACCATGGCATCAGAAAACTCTTTCACATAGCTGCCGGGGGCTGCCCAGTCCAAATCGCCCCCGTTTTTGCCAGAGCCGGGGTCTTTGGAAATTTTCTTGGCGAGGTCTTCAAACTTCGCGCCTTTCTTCAGGTCGGCGATGGCCTTGGTGGCATCCGCTTCTTTCTCCACCAAAATGTGGCGGGCGCGGTATTCTTTTCCGCCATTGGTTGCGACGAATTTGTCGTATTCGGCTTTGATGTCGGCATCCGTGACCGGGTTTTTCTTTTGAAAATCGGTCATCAGGGCGCTGATGAGGAGTTGCTGGCGGGCGATTTCCATCTGTTGGCGGTATTCATCGCTGCCGTCCAAGCCGTTTTTCTGCGCTTCTTGAATGAATACTTCCCGCGAAATCACAGCTTCCTTAGCCTGCTCGCGGATTTCCGGGGTGACCGGGCGACCTTGGAGCTGGTTGGCAAACTGCTTGAGCAGGTCGTCCACACGGCTGGAAGGCACGGGTTTGCCGTTGACGATGGCAACGTTTTGCGCCCAAACAGTCGTGGAGGCCGCGCCGGCCAACAGGCTCAGTGCAATCAGGGTGGCTTTGAATTTCATACATTTCCTCAAAAAAATCATGTCACAACTTCTATGGCCAAGGCATGCAAGCCCCGCGCGATAAAACCTTGGCACGCATCATATACGAGCCTGTGCGCCTGAACGCGGGACTTTTGCACGAACAGCGGCGATGCGATGCGCACTCGCAGATGCGTGCCAAAGCTCGATCCCTCAGGGTTGCCGGAATGGCCGGCATGGGCAGCAGACTCATCCAACACTTCGAGCTGGGTTGCCTGCAAATGTTCCTGCAAATGGCGCTGCACCTCTTGTGCGGTGGCAATCACGCGTCTTCCCTTTCTTCCTCTTCCTTGGGCAAATGTCGTGCAATGTAAAAACCTTGCGCCACGAGAAAAACGATGGGGAAGGCATAGCCCCAGAGCTTGAAATTGACCCACTGGTCGGTGGTGTAGACGTATGCCACAAACGCATTGATGGCCGCCATGAAAAAGGTGTATACCACCCAAGCCACGGTGAGATTGCGCCATACTTGCTCTGGCAGCGTGAGCGCATTGCCCAGCATCATACGCAGGAAGTTTTTGCGAAAGCCCCACAGGCCAATTGCCAGCGCCAAGCCCATCGCGGTGTAGAGCACCGTGGGTTTGATTTTGATGAAACGCTCGTCGTGCAGCAGCAGCGTGAGTGCGCCAAAACCGAGTACCAAGCCGAGCGTGACCTTGTGGATCATCTGCAAGCGGCCTTCGAGGTTGTACAAAATGCTCATTTGCACAATCGTGGCCGCCATGATCACGCCGGTGGCCACATAAATGTCGTACATCTTGTACGCGCCGAAAAACAGCAGAATTGGCAGAAAATCTAAGAGTTGCTTCATTTTTGGTCGAAAAGGGTAACTCGCCGGCATCAAACCTGCGTAGTGTGCTATGAATTTTATATCACTCAGGCTTGAAATCGAGCGATGCGGAGTTCATGCAATAGCGCAGGCCCGTGGGCGCTGGGCCGTCTTCGAAAACGTGCCCCAAGTGCGCGCCGCAGTCTGAGCAATGCACTTCGGTGCGCGTGCTCCAAAAGCCTTTGTCGACCTTGGTGCCAACGGCCTCTGAGCTGATTGGATCGTAAAACGACGGCCAACCGGTGCCGCTGTCGTATTTGGTTTGCGAGTTGAACAAGGGCTTACCGCAGCAGATACAGATGTATTGGCCAGACTGCTTGTTATCAGCATATTTGCCAGTGAAAGCGCGCTCGGTTGCTTCGTGGCGTGTCACATCAAAGGCCAAGGGCTCTGCGCCTTTTTCTTTGAGCAAAGCACGCCATTGGTCGTCGGTTTTTTGGATTTTGTAGGTGGTCATGATGTTTGTATTGGGTTGGCTATCTGAGAAGAATACCGTTTTGAACGCAGAGGACGCGTAGACTACGCGAAAGACGCAGAAAAGAAACAGCCAAATTTTGGTTTTCTTTTCTGCGCCCTCTGCGAAATCTTCGCGTCTTCTGCGTTCAAAAAAGGTATTTCAAGCTTTATGAAGAACAAGAAATCTCAATCGTAGATGCCCAATCTGGCGGGAAAGTTGCATAGGCTTCCATACCCACCTGCTCTTCAAATGGTGATTCCAGCAGCTTTTGCAAGCGCTCGATTTCGCTGAAATCTTTGGCCTTGGCCGCGCGAATGGCTTGCTCGCCCAGATGATTACGCAAGACGTAGGCAGGATTAGTTTTGAGCATCAAATCGGCATATGGACGGCAAGAATACTGCGCAGAGTGCTCCTGAAATGAGAGCAACCAAGCATCGAAAGCTGCACGATCGAGCACCACATCGCTCGCGGTGTCAAAGTTGCCAGAAGCCACCGCATGGCTCAAGCGCCGCCAGAAAATCGTGTAGTCCACTTTGCTCGCCGCCAGTACCTTGTACAGGTTTTCGATCACGGTTTTGGAGCTTTCCGTTGCAGCAGCATCAAGCTCGTGAGCCTTCCAGCCCAGCTTGGCACACATTTGCGCATGCAGCGCCTGCGGGAAGAGCGTTTTATAGGGCTCCAGTGCGGCAACAGCCAAATCCGGCTCGCCATCTGGCGAGATCAGTGGCAGCAAAGCTTGGCCGAGGCAAAACAGATTCCAGTACGCGATATTGGGTTGCTTGTTGTAAGCATAGCGGCCACGATCATCGCTGTGATTGCAAATGTGGTTCGGATCGAACGCATCGAGGAATTGGAAAGGGCCGTAATCCATCGTGAGACCGAGGATGCTCATGTTGTCGGTGTTCATCACGCCATGGCAAAAGCCGACAGACTGCCACTGCGCAATCATCTTCGCCGTGCGTTCGCTGACTGCTTTAAGCAGGGCGGCATATGGATTCCCAGCGTCTTTGCAGGCTGGATAAAAGCGCTCGATCACGTCATCTGCGAGCTTCTTCAGCTCTTGTGTCATCCCGTTGTATGCAAAATGCTCAAAATGTCCAAAGCGAATGAAGCTCGGTGCAACACGGGTGACGACCGCCGCGGTCTCCATCTCCTCGCGACGGATCGGCGCATCCGAGCCTGTGACCGCCAGCGCTCGCGTTGTCGGAATCCCCAAGCCATGCATCGCCTCTGAGCAGAGAAACTCGCGAATGGAAGAACGAAGCACCGCCCGCCCATCGCCCATGCGCGAGTAGGGCGTACGCCCCGCGCCTTTGAGTTGAATTTCCTGCGGCTGGCCGTCTTTGTCGCGGGTTTCACCTAGCAACAATGCTCTGCCATCGCCCAATTGTCCCGCCCACACGCCAAACTGATGCCCGCTGTAAACACTGGCCAGCGGCTGGCTGCCCAGCAGCAGCGCATTGCCCGTCAAAGCCTGCAAAGCCTCTTCGCTTTCCAGCCAGTGTTGCTCCAAGCCCAGTGCCTGCGCCATCGCGCGGCTTTGCCCGGCGAGATAGGGCGAGGGCAGGGCTTGAGCTGTCAGATGGGTATAGAAGCTATCGCCGAGGCGGGCAAAGCTTTGTTGGTCTGGATAAAAGCGCATGGTTGTATTGTCCCAGACCTCTTGAGACCTCGTTCAACGCGGATTTCTCTCAGTTTTCAAGCGTTTTCAGCACTTCGCCGGCAGAAAATATGCGTGGAGTGCTATCGATATGATAGTTCTTACTGCAACACACCATTCAAATACTTCACCACGATCGTGTCATCCGCAGGGTAATTGGCGGGCTGCACGGGCGTGAGCTGCGCCAAGATGCACAGCCACTTCTCGCCCACGCGCACATAGGTGTCGGTGTAACACGTCATGCCCAGCGTCTCCACGCCGTTGATGACGCGTATCCAGCGGTTGGTCGCGCCCACCAGCGCCGTGTCGCCCACGATATTGATGCGCTGATCGCGCATGTCCCAGTACTGAATGACTTGAGGGTCAAAGCCCGACGCCCAAGTTTTCAGATACGTCGCACGGTCTATGTGGTTACCCGCGCTGTAAATCGCGCGGAAATCCGGATGCAGGATCGCATCATGAGAGGGTACATCGTTGGTGACGAAATTGTGGATGAAGCGCTTGTTCAGCGAGGCCAACGTTTGGAGATTGGTGGAAGCAGTCATGATGAGACATTGTGTAGGTTAGTAAATTTTGCACCAATCGAGCAGGGCGCCTTATCACTTGCGTGACCCGAAATCGTTTCGTACGTGCCAACCAAGATTTATGAGGCCGATGCGCAGTGTCGGTGGTTACATAAAGTGCCTCACTTGTCGGCATGTTGACGAATAAAAGCTAAGGCATGTCTGCATGCCGACAAATGAATATGTTCGCGCATCAGTTTTGCCCTACGATTAAAAAAGTAAGTATACAGAAATGAGTATGCATCAATTGATGCTATTCATTTAGAGAAAAACAAGTTGATGTCCTGAATACAGCGAATTTCCAT
>JBJTSL010000262.1:0-4754 GCA_046076625.1 Allobrachymonas sp. | reverse complement strand
GCCCACATGCAGCAGTTCGTGCCGCTCAACGCCGGCAATCTGCGCAGCCGCCTCAAAAATCCGCAAATCGGGTTTGCCCACGCCCACGCCATTGGCATGGATGGCTGCTTTGAAAAAGCGATCCAGGCCCACCAGATGCAGTTGCGCATTGCCGTTGGACAGGGAATACAAGGGGTAGTGCAGGGCGAGCTGGCTCACGCAGGGAATGGCATCCTCGTAATACTGCACGCGGTTGCGCTCGGCAAAAAAAGCCTCAAACGCCGCATCGGCCAGCAGCGGGTTGTCTTTGGCGCGGTAGAGCGCCAGGCGGATGGATTCTTTGCGAATCGCGCTCAGATCGTGGGCGATTTCCGGCTTGTTTTTCAGCACCACGTCATGCATATGCTGGCGGATTTCGCTCATCGCATTGGGCGAAGCAAACAGCGCCGCCGTCATTGGTGCATGCGCTTGCAGCCATTGCACCAGCACCCTTTCCGCCCGCTCAATCACCGGCCAAATCGGCCAGAGCGTGTCGTCCAGATCAAATGAAATCGCCTTGATGCGTTCTAGGTTAAGCATGATGCGAGAGAATACTTCAATGAGCTTTCAAAAAGAACCCCCATACGCTCACGGCAGCGCTAACTCCTCTCACGCGTCGACAGCCATTTTGCTGTGCAACCTCGGTACGCCCGATGCGCCCACCGCGCCCGCCTTGCGCCGCTATTTGGCCGAATTCCTGAGCGACCACCGCGTGGTGGAAATCCCCAAGCCGATTTGGTGGTTGATTTTGCACGGCATCATCTTGCGCGTTCGCCCCGCAAAGTCTGCAAAAAAGTACGAAAGAATCTGGATCGCGCCCGATAAAAATGGTCAAGGCGGTGGCTCGCCTCTAAAAGTCTGGAGCGAGAAAAATGCGCTGCTGCTGCAAGGCAGTTTGGCTCAACGCGGCCATCGCGTGCCCGTTCGCCTCGGTATGCGCTATGGCAACCCGAGCATTCCTTCGCAGCTTGCTGCGCTTAAGGCCGAGGGCTTCAAGCGCGTGTTGATTTTGCCGCTCTATCCGCAATACAGCGGTACAACCACGGCCAGCGTGTTTGACGCCGTCTACACCTGGGCTGCGAAGACGCGGCTCGTGCCTGAGCTGCGCTTTGTGAACCACTACCACGATCAAAGCGCATTCATCGAGGCGCTGGCGCAGCGCATTCGCAGCCACTGGCTCAGCAACGGGCGCAGCGACAAGCTCGTGATGAGTTTTCATGGCGTGCCCGAGCGCACCCTGCATTTAGGCGACCCGTACCACTGCGAATGCAACAAAACGGCACGATTGCTCGCTGAGCGCTTGGGGTTACCGAAAGAGCAATACCAAGTCACTTTCCAATCGCGCTTTGGCAAAGCCAAATGGCTCGAACCCTACACTGAGCCGACCTTGGTTGCTCTGGCGCAGCAAGGCTTGAAATCAGTGGATGTCGTCTGCCCCGGCTTCCCTGTCGATTGCTTGGAGACCTTGGAAGAGATTTCGATGGAAGCCAAAGAAGCCTTCTTGCATGCAGGTGGCCAAGCGTTCAACTACATCCCCTGCCTCAACGATTCCCAGCCGTGGATCACGGCGTTGGCCGATATTGCTGAGATGCATCTCGCGGGTTGGGAGACGAAATCCGCGGTCGATGTGGATGAGTTAGCTTTGCAGAAGCAGTTGGCTGTTGGTTTGGGTGCGAAGGTATAAGTGTTCTGGGCGACTGCCTCGTCATAGGCCGTAGATACCAAAATCCGCGTCAAACCTTGATCAGAGGCATGATCCTTGAGTGCACAGAAAAATGGATACTGACTAAAACAGCATCAATATTGATCATTTATGAAAAGTTTTTAGCTTGCATTGCGCCTTGTGAACGCGTGCTGATGAACAGTTGCACGTTGATGGAGCCGGGTTGAGTGATTTTCGGCAAGCAGCCCTAGGTTGGCTACTGGTTGCTACAGGAGTTAGTCTCTCAGCGCAAGGTTTAAATGCTTGCGCAGAGCGAAGAAGAAATGGATTTGGCGTACGAGGCATTTTTGCGATAGGGCAAAGGCCAAAGCCACAAAGCCCAACTCAATTTCAGCGATCTCTTCAGCGAGGCATGGCCCAAATCGCGGGGCATTCCGCTGCTCTTCAAAGGCGAGGATTTCGCTTTGACGGATGGGGTGAGCGCTGTCTAAGTGGGGCAGTTGTCCGAAGCCGTAAGGCCTGCGATCCGGGTTAAAATCCGAGGCTTTGCGATATTTGCTTGAATTCGAGCAAATTTTGCACATTCCCTCTTCATTTGTTGACTTACCGAAAGAAAACCATGGCCATTGAGCGCACCCTCTCCATCATCAAACCTGACGCTGTCGCCAAGAACGTGATTGGTCAGATTTATGCTCGTTTTGAAGCGGCTGGTCTGAAAGTGATTGCGGCCAAGATGGTGCATTTGTCGCGCGGCGAAGCCGAGCAGTTTTATGGTGTGCACAAAGCGCGTCCGTTCTTCAACGACCTGGTGAGCTTCATGATCTCTGGCCCTGTGATGATCCAGTGCTTGGAAGGCGAAGGCGCGATTCTGAAAAACCGCGATTTGATGGGCGCGACCGACCCGAAGAAAGCCGCTCCCGGCACGATTCGCGCTGATTTTGCGGACAGCATCGACGCCAACGCCGTGCACGGCTCGGATGCGCCTGAGACAGCGGCTGTGGAAGTAGGTTTCTTCTTCCCAGGCATGAATGTGTATTCGCGCTAAAGCGCGAGGGTCTATTCAAGCTAAGCCGCTTGGCAGCAAATCTGATTGCTATGAATTAAATAGCAAACGACGCAGATTTTACGCCGGCATAATGCCAAATATTTCTTAAAAAGACCTCAAATATGACGGTCAACCTGCTTGATTACGATCTCGACGGGTTGACCGTTTTTTGCCAAGAGCTGGGCGAAAAAGCGTTTCGCGCGAAGCAGCTCTATTGCTGGATTCATCAAAGGGGCGAGTCAGACTTCGCACGGATGAGCGATCTGGCCAAATCCCTGCGCGAAAAACTCGCAGGCGTTGCACACATTGAGCCGCTCAAAGTCCTGTCCGAGCAGAAATCGAGTGACGGTACGATCAAATGGCTGTTTGACGTGGGCAACGGCAATGCCGTGGAAGCGGTGTTCATTCCAGAAGATGACCGCAACACACTGTGTATTTCCTCACAAGCCGGTTGCGCCGTAGGCTGCCGCTTTTGCTCAACGGGGCACCAAGGCTTTTCCCGTAACCTGACCACCGGCGAGATCATTGCCCAGCTCTGGTTTGCCGAGCACACGATTCGCAAGGCAAAAGCATGCGACGATCGCATCATTTCCAACGTGGTGATGATGGGTATGGGCGAGCCGCTGCAAAACTATGCCGCCCTCGTGCCCGCACTGCGGACCATGTTGTCCGACCATGGCTACGGCTTGTCGCGCCGCCGTGTCACCGTGTCCACCTCCGGAGTGGTGCCCATGATTGACAAACTCGCGCAAGATTGCCCCGTGGCGCTGGCGGTATCGCTGCACGCCCCGACGGATGTGCTGCGAGACGATCTTGTGCCGCTGAACCGCAAATACCCGCTCAAAGAGTTGCTGGAAGCTTGTGAGCGCTATCTGCAAGCGGCTCCGCGCGATTTCATCACCATGGAATACTGCATGCTCGATGGCGTGAACGATTCGCCGGAGCAGGCCAAGCAGCTCGTGCAGTTGGTGAAAAACGTCAGATTACCCGTCAAATTCAACCTGATCCCCTTCAACCCCTTCCCGCAAAGCGGTTTGAGCTGTTCTGCTCCAAAAGTTGTAGCAGAATTTGCGAAAATCCTGCATGATGCGGGCATCGTCACCACCGTGCGCAAAACGCGCGGTGACGACATTGACGCGGCCTGCGGCCAACTCGCCGGCGAGGTGCAAGACCGCACTGCCGCCGCCGAGCGCATGGCGCAGCGGCGTGTGGTGATGATGCACAAGCTCAATGCCTGAGGCTTCATGCCGCAAGCCGAGCCAATTGGAGAACATGATGGGTGTGAATCAAATGAATGAAAACAATCAATTTTCTGCACTGCGCTGGGCCGGTGCGATGTCGGCAGTGCTGCTGCTGCTTTGGCTGGCGGGCTGTGCCAGCACGGGCGAAGGGCCTGGCCAGGGCGTGCGTGGCAATCCTTCGGACAGCATCGTCACTGCCTCGGACGAACCCGAAAACCGCCGCCGCGCGCGCACACGCCTAGAGCTGGCCAGCGGCTACTTTGCAGAAGGCAAAACCACGATTGCGCTTGACGAAATCAAACAGGTGCTGGTGGCTGACCCCAATTTTGGGGAAGCCTTCAATTTGCGCGGCCTGATCTACATGCGCTTGGGCGACCCGCGCCAAGCCGAAGACAGTTTCCGTCGCGCTTTGCAGTTGAACAGCCGTGATGCCGACACGCTGCATAACTATGCCTGGCTCATGTGTCAGCAGCGCCGTTATGACGAATCGATTGCCATGTTCACGCAGGCCAATCAAATCCCACTGTACAGCGGTCAGTCCAAGACCTATATGTCGCGCGGCTTGTGTGAGCAGGCTGCTGGAAGGAAGGCTGATGCCGAGCGCAGCTTTGCGCGCAGTTATGAGCTGGATGCGAGCAACCCGATTTCTGGCTACAACCTCTCGCAACTGCTGTTTGAGCGCGGCGAGTTGCAGCGTGCGCAGTTTTATATTCGCCGACTCAACAACAGCGAACTCTCCAACAACCAAACCTTGTGGCTGGGTATGAAAGTGGAGCGCCGTTTGGGC
>JBJTSL010000261.1:0-3942 GCA_046076625.1 Allobrachymonas sp. | reverse complement strand
CTTCATGCACCGCGCCGCCGAGCTGCTCTATCGCCCGCAGCGCATCACCCTGCACGAAGGCCGCATCCTGAGCGGCGATCAAGAAACCCTAGACACTGAGCGCGACACCGGCGGCATGGGCGAGTTGGGCCGCCTGCTCCTGCAAAACAAAATCAATCTCTTGGGTAGCGAAAGCCAAAGCCTGCAAGTCCTCACCACAGACAACGCTAGCGTCTTCCAAGAACAAGCTGCACACCCCAACTACCGCCACACCTGGCTGCTCGATCTCACCCACAAGCAGGCTTCGCAAGTCGGCCACGCGCAACACAGTTTCACCATCCAACTCGCCCGCAAAGACAGCGGCCTCAGCGCACTCGCCCGCGTGCTCGAACTCTGGATTCAACACTTCAAAGCCGCCAAAGTCCGCATTACCCCCCTCTCAACAATCGAAGACAGCGCCGGGCGCTGGCACACCGGCTTAGACGCAAGCTCCACCGACATCCTCAACACCCTCTACCGCCAAGAGCCCCTGCAAGAGGCGCAACTAAAACGCCTCATCAGCCTCTTCCGCCTAGATTTCCTCGACCCCCAAGATTGCCTACCCGAGATGAAAGCCAAACCCACCTATCTCGGCTTAGCGATGAATGAGCAAGGCATCCTCAAGCTCAAACCGCAGAACTTGTTGCTCAATCTGCCGTTTTCTCCTAATCAATGAAGGCAATATGTCCTCATAAGAGCATATTTCTCATAGTTGGGTGAATTAACCCAGTTAATGCTCTTTAAAGAACAAATTTTCTTAATTCAGGCATAATTGGCAATTTCTTGTTCTCTTGAGAGCATATTTTGTCACCAGAATCTAATCAAGCTTTGGCCACACTGATTGCCGACAGTCGCCAGCAGCAGCAATTGTCTCGCGAAACCTTAATTGGTTTAGCTGGCGTGAGCGTGTCCTTTATTCGAGATGCAGAGCGCGATCCAGCGAGTTGCAGTCTGGGTAAATTACATCAGCTTTGCGAGGCACTGGGCTTGAGATGGCAGCTTAACCAAGGCACAGTTTTTGTATGGCCTAAGCGATTTGCAGTCGCTGAAGGCATCAGCAACAGCACGAGCTTTGCCCAGAGTGGCACAACTCGCGTTGCAAAACAAGTGGGGGACGAATGATCCGCCTACGCCTCTGGGCCAACCTACGCCCCATGGCTTGGTTCGGCCACAGCGCTGGCGAATACTTTCTGCAATACGACGAGCAATGGCTCACGCAGCCCGGCAGCTTCATGCTCTCACCGCAATTTCCCTTGCAGCGCGAAGAATTTCGCGGCCATATCGTTAAAGTCTTTTTTGAAAACCTGCTGCCCGAAGGCGATTCACTTGAAGACATTTTGGCCACGCTGCAACTACGCAATGCCGAAACGCTGGACATCATGGGCGCACTCGGCCAAGAGCTACCGGGCATTTTGTCGATCTTGCCTGAAGGCGTAGAGCCGCAAGCCGCACAGCAATACAAAGCTTTAAGCGCCTCAGAATTACAAGCGCGATTGAAGGCGCAGAGCGAGCGCAAGATGCCGCTGCTGTTGAGCAATCAACAACACACTTCGATGTCGATTGCCGGGGTGCAGCCCAAAATGGGCTTGCGCTATGTGAGCTCAAAAGGCAAACGCGTCGAGCAATTTTTTGAAAGCATCGGCGCAAGCCCGTCAACCCACATTCTCAAGCCTGACAGTTTGCAGCCGCGCTACCAGCCCAGCGCCATCAACGAATATGCCTGCATGAAGCTCGCACGCGCGATGAAACTGCCCGTGCCCGATGTGTGGCTCACTCGCGTGCCTGATGCTGCGTTCATCGTGCAGCGTTACGACCGCAGCGAACTCGATGGTAATGTCGTGTGTCAGCATCAAATCGACGGCTGCCAAATCCTAGGCGTTGGCCCCGGCTGGAAATACGAGCGCACGGCTCGCCTCGTGAGCTTGCCGCTCATCATCAAAGCCCTGAGAGATTTGAGCATCAGCGGCGCAGACATGTTACAAGTGCAGCGCTGGGTGATGTTCAACTTCCTCATTGGCAATGCCGATGCGCATGGAAAAAACATCTCTGTCATGCTCGGCCCACAAGGCATCCGCCTTGCCCCGTTTTACGATCTGCTGAACGTCCGCGTCTATGGCGATGAAGGCTTGGCGCTACGCATCGGAGACGCAGAAACTTTTGACGAAGTGAACATCAACGCTTGGCAAGAATGGTGCGAAGACTGCGGCTTCGGCTTCAAACCCGTGCGCAAAGCGCTCATGAAAATGGCACAAAACATCTTGCCAGCTTGGGCAAAAGTCAAAGCAGAAATATTGAGCGACGAAAAAATCACTGCATCTGAAATTCAATTGCTGAACAAGATGGAAGCTGTATTTACTCAGCATGTCGATTGGACGAATCGTAAAGTCGGCTTGGATTAAACTTTTTGAATCACAGTCCAAGCTATTTGTCATTTCATCTTGAGCGCCGCTTGGGCAGCAATGCTTGTTTCGAGGCATTGGTTTTCACCAGTTCTTCTCTGCCACCAAACAATGAAGCCTCAGGCACTGGCAAGTAATTCGCTTTGCTCACCACTTTGCTGCCAGTTTTCTTCTCCAGCTCTTTACGTGCGTTACCCGCGATCTTCCCGCCTTCTTTAGCAGATCGATGATTTTCATTGAAGCCTTGCGCATCGCTGCGCCGCGCAATTTCAGTCGTGCTGGCTTCGCCCAGCATAGTAAAGATGAGTTCCAGATCAGTCATGTGGTTGCGCAGGTTATTGCCCGTCTTCACCACATCCAAACCTTTGAGCTGACTGTGCTCAGTCGGTGTCACCCCAAAGGTCGCGCGTGCGATTTCAGCAGTCAGGATCGAATACTCCTTGCCTTCAGCCACACCCCGCGCTTTCCATTCATCGGTCAATTCTCCGCGCACAGAAATCGAACGCAACCGCTTTTCAATCCACGCCTGCGGATAGCCCTTCGCCTCATAAAGCTCACGTGCGCGAGCGCTGGCCAACTCAGGATTCTCAATTTCCTTCACCCGCTCATAACCCACCTGCGCGAGCCAACGCTTGAAAGGCTCTGCCCTGGGTGAGGGAATGGATTGGATGATGCGAAATAGGCCTTCGGTGTTGGCGCAATCTGTCTCGCGCTGTTTGCCGTCAGGGGCTTGCAATTTCAACCCGTGACAAAACGTCACGGGTTGACCACTGTCTTCCTTCAAGCGTTGCTTCAGCTTGCGCCAATATGCACCCGCATCGGTGCTGCCTGTCAAAATGCCGCACACATCGACAACAGAAAACCACCATTCTTCGTTGTGCCAAACACGCCGAATAGCACTCTCTTGAAAGACCGCGATGTGATGCTCTGGCTCAGTAGCAGGACGAATTTGCTTCATAGAACGATCAATCAGAAAACTGATATTTTATACAGTTTTCTATGAGAGCTATCTACCCGTTTCAGCCAAGTGCAATGCGATATCGCCATTCCTTGCCTTCGCCATAGCAAGCTGGCAATGGAAACTCTTCCACAAAAACGCCGCCACATTTCTCAATCACGCGCTTTGAAATCGCGTTGTCGTGAGCCACAGTGAGCTCAACGAGCGGTAGCCCCAAAGCTTTGGCTTCGGGCAAGAGTTGCTGCAAACCGAGTGTGGCGTAGCCCAAGCGGCGCTTCCATGGCACGACTGTGTAGCCAATATGCCCTAAGCAGTACGGCGGCAATTCGTGGGTGCCGAGCTGCAAACGAAACCCCATCGAACCGCAAAACTCGCCATCCCACATCCAGCGCCTAAATCCCGGCAGGCGAGGCACTTGCGAGCCATCTGGCATCGTGACTGGCTCGCCTGCAACTTGCATCGTGTCGAGCGAAGCCAAGAACGCTTCGGGGTTGGCTCTGATTTTGTCCAACTCTTCCTGCGCTTGCGCAGGCCTCATATTGTTGGGCGACCAACCGCGAGCTAGGG
>JBJTSL010000260.1:0-2920 GCA_046076625.1 Allobrachymonas sp. | reverse complement strand
CTCGCGCCCACGCTGGCTGCGATCTCCGCAGGCGCCGTGTTCATGGGCGCGAATTCTTATATCGGCAATGCTCCGAACTTGATGGTCAAAGCCATCGTGGAAGACCGCGGTGTGAAGATGCCGAGCTTCTTTGGCTACATTGGCTGGGCAGTGTGTATTTTGATTCCCCTGTTTGTCGTCATGAGCTTCATTTGGTTTCGTTGATTGACTATCAATTCAATAGCAATCTATGCCCATTTTACGCCGGCCAGAGACCTAAAATGACCCAAAAATCTATTCTTGTGGCGCGCGCTGTATTCCCTGAAGTGCTGGCCAAACTGGGCGAGCATTTCGAGGTGGAATCGAACCAAAGCGACACCCTCTGGCCGCGCGATGAGTTTGTCCGCAGGTTGCAGGGCAAGGTGGGTGTATTCACCACAGGCGGTGAGCGCATCGATGCCGCGCTGCTTGCCGCCTGCCCTGATCTGAAGATCTGCGCCAACATGGCTGTGGGCTACAACAATTTCGACGTGCCCGCCATGACCGCTGCTGGCGTGCTCGCCACCAATGCGCCCGATGTGCTCACCGAAACCACCGCTGACATGGGCTTCACGCTGCTCATGGCCACCGCGCGGCGCGTGAGCGAGAGCGAGGCTTATTTGCGAGCAGGGCAATGGACGAAATGGAGCTACGACATGTTCTGCGGCGCAGACATCCATGGCAGCACGCTCGGTATCCTCGGCATGGGCCGCATTGGCCGCGCCGTGGCGCAGCGCGGCGCGTTTGGCTTTGGCATGAACGTGATTTATCACAACCGTTCGCGCCTCGCGCCCGAGCTGGAGGCAGAAGTCAAAGCGCGCTATGTGAGCAAAGCGGATTTGTTTGCCCAAGCCGATCACATCGTCCTCGTCTTGCCCTACAGCGCAGAAAACCACCACACGGTGGCAGCCGCCGAGATCGCGTTGATGAAGCCCACCGCAACGCTGATCAACATTGGTCGCGGCGGCCTGATTGATGAAAACGCCTTAGCTGCGGCGCTGGCTGCGAACAAAATCCTTGGCGCAGGCTTGGATGTGTTTGAAGGCGAACCGAAGGTCAACCCAGCACTGACCGCGCTCCAAAACGTTGTGCTCACGCCCCACATTGGCAGCGCCAGCGTGCCTACCCGCAAGGCCATGGCGAATTTGGCGGCGGATAACTTGATTGGCTTTCTGATGCATGGGAAGGCTAAAACGCCGTTGAATCCAGAAATGCTGGCTGCCTGATATGGGGCTTGTTGATAGCTGATTGAAAGCTGCATGCGCCACAATGGAGCGCATGAGCACCACCACCCAACTCCAAGCCTTCTTCACGATTTTTGCCGCTGTTTTCTTCGCCGAATTGGGCGACAAAACCCAACTGGCTACCATGCTGTTCGCCTCGCAGGAGCAAGGCCCAAGCAAATGGACGGTGTTTTTCGCCGCCAGCGCCGCGCTCACGCTTTCAGCCGCCATTGGCGTGCTCGCAGGTTCCTTGGTGGGTAAATACATCCCCCCGCGCACGTTGAATATCGTGGCCGGGCTGGGCTTTGTGCTGATTGGGCTGTGGACGCTGTGGAATGCGTTCAAGGTCTAACACGCGAAGCCGATCTGGCTGGGGCTACTTCTTCGCCCCCAGCTTCGGCTCTGTGCCTTGCAGCAGGCGATTGATATTGTCTTTATGCCGCACGGCCAGAATCAACGCGATGAAAAACAGTGAGGCGAGCATCACCTTGGAGGTGTACCAAGGCCCACGGTCACCGAGCAGATAGAAAAAGGGCACAAAGGCCGCAGCGGCAATCGAGGCCAGGGACACCCAGCGAAAGAAGTAAACGATGATGGCAAATGAAGCCAGCGTGGCCAAGCCCAGCAGCCAATCGACTGCCAACACCACGCCCGCTGCTGTGGCCACGCCTTTACCACCTTTGAATTTGAAAAACACCGGCCACACATGCCCAATGAATGCGGCAAGCGCCACCATGGCGAGCGTGCCATCGCCCAGACCATAGGGCGCACCATAGAGTTTGACGAGCAGCACCGGCACATAGCCCTTGAGCGCATCCAGCAGCAGCGTGATGATGGCCGCTGGCTTGGAGCCAGAGCGCAGCACATTGGTGGCGCCGGGGTTTTTGCTGCCATAGGTACGCGGATCCGACAGGCCGAAGACTTTACTCACGATCACGGCGAAGCTGAGTGAGCCAATCAGGTAGGCGAGCACAGTGGCGAGGAATGGGTACAGAGCTTCCAACACAGTCTCCAAGGGATTTTTAAAGCATTTTAGGCCATTCGCCGGCACAAAATATAGCTAGTTTGCTCACTATTTGATAGTAACTCAGGGTGCGTTTATAGCGGCAGGTGCGGCAGTTGAGGCTGCCGGCAGCTCTTTGCGCGGCGGCTTCGCGCGCGGCGCTTTCGCGGTATGCACGATCTGCGTGGCTTTTTCCATTTCACCGGCAAGCAAGTGCGGCACGGCTTTGAGGCTGCGCGCAATCGTCTCATCAATCAAGCTACGCTGCTCAGCCATCGGTTTTTTCAGCACCCAAGACAGCACTTCCGACTTCACACCCGGATGCCCAATGCCAATGCGCAGCCGCCAATAATCCGCACCCATCTGCGCCGTGATATCGCGCAGGCCGTTGTGCGTCGAACTGCCGCCTATTTTTAGCTTCGCCTCGCCTGGAACGACATCCAACTCATCGTAGGCCACGAGAATTTCCTCAGGCTGGATTTTGTAAAACCGCGCCAGCGCCGACACGGATTTGCCAGAGAGATTCATGAAGGTTTGCGGCTGCAAGAGCCACACATTGCTTCCATTCTGGGAAGTTCGCGCTACGAGCCCGTGATAAGCCTTCTCCATCGTGAGATTCGCCTTCCAGTGCCGAGCCAACTCGTCCACAAACCAAAACCCCGCGTTATGCCGCGTC
>JBJTSL010000259.1:0-7190 GCA_046076625.1 Allobrachymonas sp. | reverse complement strand
GTCTTCTTCGTCGGCTTCAACGCGCTGGAGGCTTCGCAGCCTTCGCTTGCCTCGCGCTTGGCACCCGCGCATGCGCGCGGCGCTGCGCTGGGGGTATACAACACGGTGCAATCGCTGGGCTTTTTCGTGGGCGGCTGGGGCGGCGGCTGGTTGGCCAAGCATTACGGTTTTGAGGCGCTGTTCCTTGGCTGCGCGGCGCTCATGGCGCTGTGGCTGGTGGTGGCTTGGGGCATGAAGCCACTGAAGCGGTCTGCGTCATAATGCTTTGGCCTGCGGGCACGTACATCCACTCTTGAATTCGCACTGAAAAGGAAACACACCATGGCCTCCGTCAACAAAGTCATTCTCTTGGGCAACTGCGGGCGCGACCCCGAAATCCGCTACTTGCCCTCGGGCGGCGCGGTGGCCAATATCTCGATTGCCACCTCCAGCAAACGCAAGGACAAAGCCAGTGGCGAGACGATTGAAGACACCCAATGGCATCGCGTGACGTTTTACGACCGCTTGGCCGAGGTGGTGGGCGAGTATGTGAAGAAAGGCCAGCCGCTGTACGTGGAAGGCCGCCTGAAATACGGCAAATATACTGCGCAAGACGGCACCGAGCGCAACACGGTAGACATCATCGCGACCGAAATGCAATTGCTGGGCAGCCGCCAAGGCATGGGCTCGCCCGAAGAGGGCGGTGGCGGAGGCTATTCGCGTGCCCCCGCGCTCGCCTCGCGCCCACCCGCAGCGCGCCCAGCCGCTTCGCCAGCACCCGCCGCCAAACAAGGCAGCGGCTTTGACGACATGGATGACGATATTCCGTTTTAAGCTGGTTTTGATGCATTTTTGGGCAGTTCGCCGTTGTGAAATCTGCGCAGTATGCTATTGATTTAATAGTGATTCGTTGTTCATCCGTGCTCCATGTGGCGTGATCGCCTTGCCTTGTACCTTGATCTGATCCGCTGGAATCGCCCGGCGGGCTGGCTGCTGCTGCTGTGGCCCACGCTCTCGGCGCTGTGGCTTGCAGCGGGCGGCTTTCCGGGCTGGCATCTGCTGGCTGTGTTCACTTTAGGCACCATCCTTATGCGCAGCGCGGGCTGCTGTGTGAACGATGTAGCAGATGCGGATTTTGACAAGCATGTGAAGCGCACCGCGCAACGCCCCGTGACGAGCGGGCGAATGGGCAAGAAAGAGGCTTTGGCGCTGGGCGCGGTGCTGGCCCTGGGTGCTTTTGGATTGGTGCTCACCACGAATCTCGCCACCGTGCTTTGGTCTTTCGTGGCGCTGGCTATTGCCATTGCTTACCCGTTTGCCAAACGCTTTGTCGCTATGCCGCAGGCTGTGCTGGGCGTGGCGTTCAGCTTTGGCATTCCGATGGCCTTCGCCGCTGTGCAAGGCGGAGACTCCCTCCTCGCCGTGCAAGGCCGCGTGCCACTCCTGGCGTGGATTCTGCTGCTTGGCAATCTCTTCTGGGTCTTGGCCTACGACACCGAATACGCCATGGTGGATCGTGATGACGACCTGAAAATCGGCATGAAAACCTCGGCCATCACGCTGGGGCGGTTTGACGTGATCTTTGTGATGCTGTGCTATGTGATTTGTATGCTTTTTTGGCTAGTCGCCGGCATGAAATCTGCACCAAATGCTATTATTTTAGTAGTGAGTATCGCATGCTGCGCTCAAATCATCTGGCATGGGCGGCTTATCAGTAGCCGCTCCCGCGAGGGCTGCTTCAAAGCCTTCAAGCAAAACCATTGGTTGGGGTTCACACTGTTTGTGGGCATCGCCCTGAGTTTTGTCACGGCCTGAAAAAAGGACGGTCATGCCGCCCTTTTTTGACTCCCTGATGCAGCATGACGGATCGACCTACCCCCCGAAGTGAATTTGGTAGCGTGCGCCATCATTCACAACACAGGCACCTGTGCCTTGGCTCGGTGCGGTAAACAGGTATTCGCAACGCATGCTGTTGCTCAAATTTGCCGCGTTGGCAATGCCGCGCTGACCTGCGGCCTGCGCCCAGTTCACGCCGCCTTGCACCTGATTCATGATTTGGCCAAAGCCCGGGTAGTGCCGATCCACGCGCGTGGCCTCGCCTTGCAGGGCTTGGCCTTGGTAATTCACGGTGAAGCTGCTACGACCTGCGCCATTGTCAAGCACCGTGGCCTGCAAAATCCCGGCGCTTCGCGCCGTATCGTTGACGGGATACAAACGCGCTTGCACGGCCTGCCACTGCGGCGCGGCAGCGGCTGGGCTCGTGGCGGGAGCTGGCGGCTGCACGACCACCACAGGCGGCTGCGGCGTGTGGCCATAGGGCTGCCCGGTTTTTGGGTCCATCGGCACTACCACGCAAGCGCAGAGCAAGGTCGCAGCAGCCAAAGGTATGCCGATGAGTAAAGAAGAGCGCACAGGATTGATTCGACTCATACAAACTTTCAAAGCACGGCACATGCCGTGGCTTGACTGAGCGCGATCCAAGCCGCTTTGTGCGGTAAAAGCATGCAGTAGCAACGCATGCACCCACGGGTATCAAGGCCTGCGCCTGCGTTTTGCTGCAAAATCCCTTCATGACCCTCACCGAACTGAAATACATTGTCGCGCTCGCACGTGAGAAGCACTTTGGCCGAGCGGCGGAGGCTTGCTTTATTTCTCAGCCCACGCTGTCGGTGTCAATCAAGAAACTGGAAGAAGAGCTGGATGTGAAGCTTTTTGAGCGCAGCGCCAATGAAGTGACGGTGACGCCGTTGGGCGAGGAGATCGTGCGCCAAGCACACACGGTGCTGGAGCAGGCTTCTCAGATCAAAGAGATTGCCAAGCGTGGCAAAGACCCGCTGGCGGGCAGCTTGCGCCTCGGCGTGATCTACACCATTGGCCCGTATCTGTTGCCCGATCTGGTGCGCCAAGTGATTGCGCGCACGCCGCAAATGCCGCTGATGTTGCAGGAGAATTTCACCGTGAAGCTGCTTGAGATGCTGCGCATGGGCGAGATCGACTGCGCGATTCTGGCCGAGCCATTTCCTGATACCGGCTTGGCGCATGCGCCCCTGTACGACGAGCCCTTCATGGTGGCCGTGCCGAGCAACCATGAGCTGGCGGGGCACGAGGCGATTGCCGCTGAAGAGTTGAAAAAGCAAACCATGCTGCTTTTGGGTAACGGCCATTGTTTCCGCGACCATGTGCTGGAAGTCTGCCCTGAGTTTGCACGGTTTTCCAGCGATGCCGAAGGTATTCGCAAAAGCTTTGAAGGCTCTTCGCTGGAGACCATCAAACACATGGTGCAAGCAGGCATGGGCGTGACGGTGGTGCCGCTGCTTTCTGTGCCGAAAAATATGCGAAATACCGATCACGCCGGCGTAAAACCTGCGCAAGGCGCTATTAAAAAAAGAGCAAAAGGTAGTGAATCCAGCACACCCGACGAGCCTTCCGTGCGTTACATCCCATTCAGCGGTCAACCCCCCACGCGCCGCGTGGTGCTCGTGTGGCGGCGCAGCTTCACACGCTACGAAGCGATTGCCGCGTTGCGCAACGCGGTGTACGCCTGCGAGCTGGCGGGTGTGCAGCGGCTGAGTTGAGAGCGGTTTAGCGCTCTTCCCAAGCCGCCCAGAGGGCGGCAGCGATGATCAGCAGCCCGCCGATCACAATGCGGGTCTCCAACTGCGCCGCGCCGAGCAAGACTGATGAGCCGGTGGCAAACAGGATTTCCGTGAGCATGATGAGGGATGTGGTGCTGGCTTTGAGCCGCGCCGCGCCGTATTGCAAGGTGATGTTGCTCACCAAGAAGAAAAGCGCAAAGCCCAAGAGCAGCGCCCAGCCCCATCCGCCGAGCATGACGGGCGGCGCGATGCTGCCGTGCAGGCTGCCCATACTGCCCACTGCGAACGAGAACAGCAGGCCGCCAAAAAACATGGCAAAGGTGCGCCGCTCAGCGGGCACCTCCCGCAAGCGGCGCAGCATCGCGTTGTTCAGCGCAAAGCAAAAGCCGCCCATGAGCGCCAGCCAATCGGCCAAGCTGTGCGGCAGCGGCCAAGGCGACTCGGGCGTTTTGAGCACCAGCGCCACACCCGCAATCGCCAGTGCCACGCGGGCGAGCGAGGTGCGCGTGGGGCGCTCATCCAGAATCCACCAAGCCAGCAGCATCGACCACACAGGCATCATGTAAAACAGCAACACCACGCGCACTACATCGCCCACGGTGACGGCCCAATTGAAACCCACATTGGTGAGTCCTGAGCCCAACGCGAGCAGCCACAACGCAGGCACAGCCAGCATGCCGCGCCAAGCCTGCGGGCGCACCAAAAAAATTGCCATCACGGCCAGGCCATAGATCAGCGTGTTGGACCACAGCGGATGCAAGCCCGCTTGCTGCAATTCGCGAAAAGGCCACCAAGACAGGCCCCAGGCGAGCGCGTTGAGCAGCAAACCGAGCGCGGCAAGTGTCTGTGTGGAGCGGGTCAATGCAGGGGCGGCGGATTGGATCAGCCGTGCAGATTGTCGTTGCGGGCAATGGCCAGCAAGCGTTCGAGCTCGGCTGCGTGATGCACTTGGTTGCTGGCATGCCAGCGTTTGATCAGCCACATCACGCCCGCCACAATCAGCCCAAACAGGGTGATAGCCAAATAAGCCGACAGGTGCTCGGGCTCCATGTCATCCAGCCCCAAGGTCTCTGCAATGGCAAACTCAGACCAATCCACCGTCGCGACCAAGGTATAGAACGCGCCGAGGAACAAGATACAGGCCTGCTCGTTGAAGTTTTGCACGGCAATCGAGCGGCCCGCGCCCATGAGGTTATGCCCCCGGTGCTGCAAGAGCGCATTCATTGGCACCACAAGAAAGCCGCCAATGGCACCCAGCAAGATCAGGAAGGGCGCTGCCACCCACACATTGTTGATGAAGTTGAGCAACACCACCAGCAAGCCCATAGCAATGCCCAAGGGCATCAGGCCGGGCGCATGCTCCAGCTTCATGCGCATCGAGGCAATCACCGCGCCCACCGCGGTGCCAATGGCCACCACGCCCACGAGGGACGAAGCCTGTGTGGTGCTGTAGCCCAAGGCGGCGGCGCTCCACGCCAGCACGATGTAGCGCAGATTTCCGCTCACGCCCCAGAAGAGGGTGGTGGTGGACAGGGAGATTTGGCCGAGTTTGTCTTTCCACAAGGTGGTGTTGCATTGCCAAAAATCCGGCAGCAGCGTGAACAGGTTTTTCGGCATGGGGCGGATTTGCACGCCGGTGTCGGGAATGCGGGTGTTGAACCAAGCGGCCAATGCATACACGACAATCAGCACGCTGATGGCTGCTTCGGGCGCGGTGTCGATGCCGGCATTGACCATGGGCAGATCAATCAGCAGTAGCCGCGACGAAATGGTATGCCCCACCAATTGGCCGCCCAGCAAGACACCTAAGATGATGGACGCAATCGTCAACCCCTCAATCCAGCCATTGGCCTTGACGAGTTGGGAAGAGGGCAGCAGCTCGGTCAGGATGCCGTATTTGGCCGGGGAATAGGCCGCCGCGCCCAAACCTACTACGGCATAGGCCACCAGCGGATGCGCGCCAAACAGCATCATCAGGCAGCCCACCACCTTGATGGTGTTGCTGATGAACATGACTTTGCCCTTGGGCAAGGAATCGGCAAACGCCCCTACGAACGGTGCCAGGATCACGTAAAACAACGCAAACATGGGCACCAAGGCCGCCCGCTGCCATTCAGGCTCGCCACTGGTGCGCAAAAGCTCCACGGCGGCAACAAACAGGGCATTGTCGGCCAGCGAGCTGAAAAACTGCGCCGACATGATGGTGTAAAAACCGCGCTTCAAGTATTAGCCACTTTTGTATACAAAGACCACGGTTTATAGCACGCGGCATTCACATTTCTTTACCTGCGGCGCGACTAAACTCTGGGAACGACCCGCTTGACAAATCCGAGCCCCTATGCCACGCCCAATCCAAGCCACCATCCATACCGCCGCTCTGCGCCACAACCTCGCGCGCTGCCGCGCTGCTGCGCCCGATGCGAAGGTCTGGGCGGTGGTGAAAGCCAATGCCTATGGCCACGGCATTGAACGCGTTTTTGAAGGCTTGCGCGGTGCCGATGGTTTTGCTCTGCTGGATTTGGAGGAGGCCCAGCGCATCCGCGCCTTGGGCTGGCGTGGGCCGATCTTGTTGCTGGAGGGCTGCTTTGAGCCGCGCGATCTGGAGCTTTGCTCGCGCCTTGGCTTGTGGCACACCATCCACTGCAATGCGCAGATTGACTGGCTGGCAGCACACAAGACGCACGAGCCGCACCGTGTGTTTCTCAAAATGAATTCAGGCATGAACCGGCTGGGCTTCAAGCCGCAGAGCTACCGCAGCGCCTGGACGCGCTTGAACGCACTCACACAGGTGGAAGAAATCTCGCTGATGACGCATTTTTCAGACGCCGACGCCACGCGCTTTGGGCAAGACGGCATTGCCCATCAAGTGGCGGCGTTCAACGAGGCGTCGCACGATTTGCCGGGTGAACGCTCACTCTCCAATAGCGCTGCGAGTTTGCGGTATTCAGCAAGCGATCTGCGCACCGATTGGATCCGCCCCGGCATTGCCCAGTACGGCAGCAGCACGGACTACCCCGAGCACGATGTCGCGCATTGGGATTTGCAGCCCGCCATGACGCTGTCTGCCCAAATCATCGCCACGCAAGACTTGGCCGCCGGCGACAGCGTGGGCTACGGCTCGGCCTATGTGGCCGAGACGCCCATGCGCATCGGCATCGTGGCCTGCGGCTATGCCGATGGCTACCCGAGGATTGCTAAAGGTACCAACGCGCAAGGCACGCCCGTGCTCATTGACGGTATGCGCAGCCGCACCGTGGGACGCGTGAGTATGGACATGATCACGGTGGATTTGTCTGGCTTGCCACAAACCGGCGTGGGCAGCACGGTCACGCTCTGGGGGCGCGCCGCCAATGGCGCGGTGCTCAGCATTGACGAAGTGGCCATTCAAGCGCAAACCGTGGGCTATGAGCTGATGTGCGCCTTGGCGCAGCGTGTGCCGGTCGCTATTGATTGATTTTCAGCATTTTGGGCCGTTCGCCGGCATAGAATCTGCGTAATATGCTATTATATTCATAGCGCTTAAGGATTCAATGCTGTGCCAACCACTGCGCAAAAAACTCAATGCTGGCGCGAATCTTGGGTGCTCGGTGTCGCTCTTGCAGCATCACGGCATGA
>JBJTSL010000258.1:0-7830 GCA_046076625.1 Allobrachymonas sp. | reverse complement strand
CGTTTTGCTCGTGGTCGGCGTGCAAGATGAAGATGCGATCCATGGCGCGCTCGATCACTTCATTGACCTTGTAATCTTCGCAAGGTGTGGCGAACATCATGCGCATGAAGTTGCCGGCGTAGCTTAGATCATTCTTTGGATAGATGAAGGGTTGGCCGACGCTGTACTTGTAGGCCATCGCCACGAGCGTTGGCATTTTGGCGATCAAGCGGATGGCCGCGATATCACGGTGTTCGGCGTTGTGCACGTCGGTGCTGTCGTGATAGAAGGCAGACAGTGCGCCGACCAAACCGGTCATGATGGCCATGGGATGCGCATCGCGGCGAAAGCCACGCAGGAAGAATTGCATTTGCTCGTTGACCATGGTGTGGTTGGTCACACGGCTGGTGAAGTCTTTCTTTTGGTCTGCGTTAGGCAGATCACCGTAGAGCAGGAGGTGGCAGGTTTCTAAAAAGTCGCAGTTGGTAGCCAGTTGCTCAATGGGGTAGCCACGGTAGAGCAACTCGCCTTTGTCGCCATCGATGTAGGTGATAGTGGATTGGCAGGCCGCCGTGGACCGGAAGCCGGGGTCATAGGTGAATATGCCGGTTTGCGCGTACAGCTTACGAATATCAACAACGTCTGGGCCGGTGTTGCCTTGATAAACAGGCATCTCGATCGTGGGATTGCCGTTAGAGAACGACAGCGAGGCTTTGTAGTCGGCAAGTTTCATTGTTTTTCCTTCAATAACGTAAGAACGGCGCGAATATCCGGGGTATCCAGCTCAGGGCGCACCTCGTGCAAAGGCATGCGGCCAAGATGCAAATCCAAGAGTTGATTGTCCGATAAGTCCATTAGAGCATTCAGCCCATTCGCCTGCCTGACAGTCAGTAAATCTGCGTATTTGTTGAAAAAACGCTCGATGAACAGGTCATTTTCCAACATGCCCCGGCGGCAGCGCCAGCGGAGTTTGGACAGCGCGTTGCTGGGTAGTTGTGCATCTAAGTCATCAGCCGCACAGAGGCCGTAGATGGCTTCTACATTGCTAGCGTTGTTGGCTGAGGCAAGCATGTTGGAGGGAGTGGATTTAAAGTCGATTTTTGAACGCGGAGGGCGCAAAAGTTACGCGAAAGACGCAGAAAAGAAATACAAAAATTTGGCTGTTTCTTTTCTGCGTCTTCTGCGAAGTCTCCGCGTCCTCTGCGTTCAAAAGGTTTTAAACAGCTCTACGAACCATGAGTTCTTTGATCTTGCCTATGGCCTTTGTTGGATTCAAACCTTTAGGACAAACATCAACACAGTTCATGATGGTGTGGCAGCGGAAGAGGCGGTACGGGTCTTCCAGATTGTCCAAGCGTTCATTGGTGGCTTGGTCGCGGCTGTCAGCAATAAAGCGGTAGGCTTGCAGCAGGCCGGCGGGGCCGACGAATTTATCGGGATTCCACCAAAAACTGGGGCAACTGGTCGAGCAGCTTGCGCACAAGATGCACTCATACAAACCGTTGAGCTCATCGCGCTCTTCGGGCGATTGCAGGCGCTCTTTCTCAGGCGGGATTGTGTCGTTGACGAGATACGGCTTGATCGAATGATACTGCTTGAAGAACTGCGTCATGTCCACAATGATGTCGCGGATCACGGGCAAGCCGGGCAGGGGCTTCAAAACGATATCGCCCTTCAAGGTGCGCATGTTCGTCAGGCAGGCGAGCCCGTTTTTACCATTGATGTTCATCGCGTCAGAGCCACACACGCCTTCGCGGCAAGAGCGGCGGAAGGAGATGCTGGGGTCTTGCTCTTTGAGCTTCATCAAGGCATCCAGCAGCATGCGCTCGGTGCCGTCCAGCTCCACCTCGATGGTCTGCATGTAAGGCTTGGCATCCTTATCGGGATCGTAGCGGTAGATTTTGAAGGTGCGCTTTTCCATTTTGATTCTCCGATACAACTTAGAAAGTACGAACTTTGGGCGGAACGGATTCCGCAGTCAGTGGCTTGAGCTTGACGGCTTTGTAGTCGAGGCGATTGCCTTCGCTGTACCACAGCGTGTGTTTCATCCATTCGGCATCGTTGCGGCCCATTGGCGTTTTGGGATCGTCCACAGGCTTCTCGTAATCACTGACCGTGTGCGCACCTCGGCATTCTTTGCGGGCTGCGGCAGAAACGATCGTGGCTTGAGCCGATTCGATCAGGTTCTCCACTTCTAGCGCTTCAATGCGGGCGGTGTTGAACGTCTGCGATTTGTCTTTGAGGGTGATATTTTTCACCCGCTCGCGCAGGGCGGCGATTTTGCTCACGCCTTCGTCCATGCTCGCCTGCGTACGGAACACGCCAGCATGTTGCTGCATGGTGGAGCGGATATCGTTGGCCACGGTTTGCGCGTATTCGCCACTGGTGGAGCTATTGAGGCGATCAATGCGAGCCAAAGTTTTGTCCGCTGCATCGGCGGGGAGCTTTTTGTGCTCTTTCGGCGCTTTCTTGTGACTTTCAACAATGTGGTTACCCGCGGCGCGGCCAAACACGAGCAGATCGAGCAGCGAATTCGTGCCCAAGCGGTTCGCGCCGTGCACGCTCACGCAGGAGCATTCGCCCACCGCATACAGACCATTGAGAACCGTATTGTCGTCGCCATTCTTTTGAATCACCACTTGGCCGTTGATATTGGTCGGGATGCCACCCATTTGGTAGTGAATCGTGGGCACAACGGGGATCGGCTCTTTGGTGATGTCTACGTTGGCGAAGTTCACGCCGATTTCATAGACCGAAGGCAAGCGCTTGTGAATCGTGTCTGAGCCCAAGTGATCGAGCTTGAGCATCACATAATCTTTGTTCGGGCCGCAGCCACGACCTTCTTTGATCTCTTGGTCCATGCAGCGCGAAACGAAATCGCGCGGTGCGAGGTCTTTAAGTGTCGGCGCATAACGCTCCATGAAACGCTCGCCGTTACTGTTCAAAAGAATCGCGCCTTCGCCACGGCAGCCTTCTGTGAGCAACACGCCCGCGCCAGCCACGCCAGTCGGGTGAAATTGCCAGAATTCCATGTCTTCCAGCGGAATGCCTGCACGAGCCGCCATGCCTAGGCCGTCGCCGGTGTTGATGAACGCATTCGTTGATGCGGCGTAGATGCGACCTGCACCGCCCGTGGCCATCAAAGTCGTCTTGGCTTCGAGGATGTGAACGTCGCCTGTTTCCATCTCAATCGCAGTGACGCCTAAGCAATCGCCATCTGCGTCGATGATCAAATCTTGCGCCATCCACTCGACGAAAAAGCTAGTACGTGCCGCCACGTTTTGCTGATACAGCGTGTGCAGCATGGCGTGGCCGGTGCGGTCGGCGGCGGCGCAGGCACGCTGCACGGGCTTTTCGCCGTAATTCGCGGTGTGACCACCGAAAGGACGCTGATAAATCGTACCGTCGGGGTTGCGGTCAAACGGCATGCCCATGTGCTCCAAGTCGTAAACCACTTTCGGCGCTTCGCGGCACATGAATTCAATCGCGTCTTGGTCGCCGAGCCAGTCAGAGCCTTTGACGGTATCGTAGAAGTGATAGTGCCAGTTGTCTTCAGACATGTTGCCAAGCGATGCGCCGATGCCGCCTTGCGCCGCCACGGTGTGTGAGCGGGTGGGGAATACTTTGGTGAGCACAGCCACATTCAGGCCGGCACGGGAGAGTTGCAGGGATGCGCGCATGCCAGAGCCGCCAGCTCCGACGATCACCACATCAAATTTTCTTTTCGTCACATTGGCCATTTTTAGCCTTTCTAACAACAATTCATAAAGGTTTTGGCAAGATAGCCGGCATCAATACTGGGTGGAGTGCTATTGAATTTGCGGCGATTCAATATCAAATGCGCCACAAGACCTGAATTGCCCAGCCTGCGCAGCCCACCAAATACACGATGGTGGCCACTTGCAGAATCAGGCGAATGCTCACGGGCTTGATGTAATCCATGTAAATATCGCGCACACCCACCCAGACATGCCAGCACAGCGCGATGATCACGGAAAACGTCATCACTTTCATCCACTGCGGCGCAAACACGCCTGCCCAGCCCACGTAATTCACAGGGCCCGTGATCATGAAAAAGCGAATCAGCACGAGCACAGTAAACAGTGCCATCAGCACGGCGGTAGCGCGCTGGCTGAGCCAATCTTTGAATCCATAAGATGCACCGACAACGGTGCGTTTGGAGCCGTAATTCACTGCCATTTTTCTTTGCTCCTGAAATTAATACACGCCAAACAGCTTGCCAGCCAGAGCCACGGTGAGCACAGCGCTAAGCACCAGTGTGACCCAAGCCGAGGTGTTGCCAAACTCTTTGTCCACCATGTGCCATCCATCCATGATCAGGTGGCGCACGCCAGCGATGAAATGGTGCAGATACGCCCAGATCAGCGCCAAAGCAATGAGCTTGTAAAACCAGCCCGGCACACCGCCTGCGCCCACGCGGAAGAAAGCGGTGAACTTCGCGTAGGAAAACTCAGAAGACAAGGATTTGTCAAACATCCAAATGATGAAAGGCAAGAGCACAAACATCAAAGCCCCGCTCACGCGATGCAGGATGGAGACCCAGCCCGCTGGTGGCAGGCGATAGGTCGTTAAATCGGTGAAAGCATTGATATTGCGGAACTCGGGCCGCGCTTTTTTCGTGGTGACTGCTTCAGACATGCGAGTCTTTCATGTGTTGTGAATCTGACCGGGGGGAAGTAACCGGTTGGTAACTGAGTCCAAGAGCGCTGGCGGATCGGCCAAAGTGCTCAACCCAAAATTGTATTGCAATGCAGCATCAAGTCCGCTCCGATGCCCGCAAGGTGGCAAATTTTTCTTGTCTGTGCTAACGTGTAAGTTCTGATGTGTGTTATGTCACGTCGCCCCATCTACAGCTCCCAATCCAGCCCCATAAGCTCCGCCCAAGCCATCGGCGGGGTAGGCGAGCAGGTGGCAGCCCCCCTTGCTACATCACCCAAAACAGGACACCTCAAGGCGTCCCGCCTCTGGCTGCAAGCCCGCGCACTGTGGATTGCTGTGCTGGCGCTCGGGCTGCTCTGTGCTGTGCTCGCTTGGAAAGTCTCTCAAAACTCGCCGCGCGTGCTCACCCAAAAAGACATTGATGCCGCCGTACTCAAAACCTTGACCACGCAGCAATTGCCCTCGCAAGCGGCTGCTGCTTATGAAAATGTACGCCCCGCTGTGGTGCGCGTCGTTAGTTTCATCAAAAAAAGTCGTTTGGACGACATGAAAGCGGCCAAAGCCTCCGCGCCCGGCTCGCAAAAGCCAAGGCTCGGCCAAAAAGGCAGCAAAGACGACAAAGTTTCGCCTCCGGAAAAAGACCGCCTCGCGCCAGACTTGAAGGCCGAAGATGACGAGGTGGAGTTCGGCGTGGGCACGGGTGTGGTGATTGTGGACAAAGGCATCATCCTGACCAACTGGCATGTGGTGCAAGGCGCAGACCGCATCAAGATTACCTTCATGGACGGCTTGGAGGCCGAGGCGGATATCAAAGGCGTGCAGACCGAAGATGATTTGGCAGTGCTGCAAGCCCGCAAAATCCCCGACGATTTGATTGCTGCCACGATGCGCTCCACGGCTGATTTAGCGCCTGGCGACCATGTGGTGGCGGTAGGTTTTCCATTTGGCATCGGCCCATCGGCTTCGGCAGGCATCGTCTCAGGCCTCAAACGCAGCTTCAAGTCTCCGGACGGCGGGCAGACGATGAAAAACCTCATCCAATTCGACGCTGCCGCCAACCCCGGTAATTCCGGCGGGCCATTGGTCACGATGGACGGCGAAGTTGTCGGCATTGTGACGGCCATCATGAACCCCACTTCGGCGCGAACTTTCATTGGCATTGGCTTTGCAGTGCCGATAGAAAACGCAGCGGGAGCGGCGGGCATGCCGCCGTTTTGAAGGATACCTTTTGAAAAACCAAAGCCCCAATCTTTTGAACGCAGAGGGCGCGAAGGATTCGCAGAGGGCGCAGAAAAGAAATCCAAAATTTGGCCGTTTCTTTTCTGCATCTTTCGCTTAACTTTGGCGTCCTCTGCGTTCTAAAAAATGTCTTTTCTCTGCGAGAGCCACACATGACTGACACCACCAAACTAGACCCCGCCACCGCCGAGCTCATGGAGCAGATTCTTTATGAGGTCAAGCGAGTGGTCGTTGGCCAAGACCGATTGCTCGAGCGGATGATGGTCGCGCTGCTGGCGCAAGGGCATTTGCTGGTGGAAGGTGTGCCGGGCTTGGCGAAAACGCTCACGGTGAAGACGCTGGCCGAGACCATGGGTGGCAAATTCAAGCGCATCCAGTTCACGCCCGATCTTGTGCCCTCCGATCTGGTGGGCACGCGGGTGTACAACCAAGTCAGCGGGGATTTTTCTACCTCACTGGGCCCGGTGTTTGCGAATTTGCTGCTCGCCGATGAGATCAACCGTGCGCCTGCCAAAGTGCAGAGCGCCTTGCTGGAGGTGATGCAGGAGCGGCAAGTGACGATTGCAGGGCAGACGCATCAAGTGCCCAGGCCATTTTTGGTGATGGCCACACAAAACCCGATTGAAACCGAAGGCACGTATCCTTTGCCCGAAGCACAAGTCGATCGTTTCATGATGAAGGTGCTGGTCGATTACCCAAGCGACGAAGAAGAACGTGTGATCGTGGATCGCGTCACCGGCCCTGCTGTCAAGGTGCGCGAAGTGGCCACGCTGGAGCAATTGGCTGCGTTGCAAAAGCAATGCAAGGCTGTCTATGTCGATCCTTCGCTGGTGGAATACGCCGTCAAGCTCGTGACCTGCACGCGCACGCCCGAAAAACATGGATTGAAAGAACTGCGTTCGCAAATCACCTATGGCGCAAGCCCGAGAGCGACCATTGGTCTCACAGAAGGTGCGCGTGCCTTGGCTTTGTTGCGCGGAAGAAGCTACGCCTTGCCGGAAGACATGAGCGACCTCGTGCCGGATGTTTTGCGCCACCGTTTGGTGCTCTCATATGACGCGCTTTCCTCGGGCAAAACGCCCGATGCGCTGATTGCGCAAATCATGCAAGCCATTCCCGCGCCACCCAATCCGCTCAAGCATGTCGAGCAGAGTGCAAGTGATGAAAAACTGGCTGCGTAAGACTTTTTCGCTTGAACCTCCTGCGCCTCAAGTGCAGGAGAAAATTCTCGCGGGGCCTACACAACACAGCGGCGCAGAAAGCCTGCTCAAACGCTTGGAGTGGACCACCATCCGCCGGCTCGACGGCATTTTGCAGGGCGACTACCGCACGCTGTTTCGCGGCGCGGGGTTGGATTTTGCTGACTTGCGCGAATATCAAGCGCATGACGATGTGCGCCACATCGATTGGAATGTGACCGCGCGCACCGGCACGCCGCATGTGCGCGTGTTCACCGAAGACCGGGAGATGGCTGCGTGGTTTGTGTTGGATTTGAGCGCCTCGGTGGATTTCGGCAGTGGCGCAAGGCGCAAGCGCGATGTGGCCAATGAGTTGGCCACCGTGCTCGCGCGCGTGCTCACCGGGCACGGCAACCGCGTGGGCGCGTTGCTGTATGGCGGCGCGGGTGGCGCTGCGCAGCAAGGCGGCATCGACAAGCTGCTGCCCAGTGGCTCAGGCCGTCGCCATGTGCTGCATTTGGCGCATGAATTACTCGAGCACCGCGCGGCCAGCAATGGCGGGCAAACCGATTTGGCGAGTTTGCTCAACGCCGCGAATCAAGTGATCAAGCGGCGCAGCACGGTGTTTGTCGTCTCTGATTTTTTCAGCACGCCGGGCTGGGGCGCACCGCTGTCGCAGCTGGCTCGCCGACATGATGTGACGGCGATTCGCCTGCTCGATCCGCTGGAGATGAAGCTGCCCGACATGGGGCTG
>JBJTSL010000257.1:0-15983 GCA_046076625.1 Allobrachymonas sp. | reverse complement strand
CCTCTCGCTTGAGTTCAAGACCAACAAAGAAAAAGAACAGCGCCATGAGTGCGTTTTTGATCCAGTCGGATAGCTTCATCTCGATGCCGCCACCCGTGGGGCCCACCGTGATGGAGGTGTAAAGGGCTGACTGATAAGCAGCGCCCCATGGCGAATTCACCACGATCATCGCAAGCATCGCGATAAAAACAAGCAGCGCACCAGGCACGGCTTCCTGGGGCAACAAGCCAAGAAATTTAGTTGAGTTGGAGTTGGATGCCATGAGTGTGCCCAGTTCAAGCAATCGAGATCAAATAAGCGGTGTAAGCCACATAACTACCCACAAACACCGCGCCTTCCCAGCGTTGGAGTTTGATACCCGTGCGGGCAAATACCACCAGCAAGGCAGTCGTAGCGAGCATCACCCAAATATCCAGACGCGCAATTTGCGGTGGAATATCAATCGCTTGCACAAACGATGTGCCGCCCAAAATGAACAATACATTGAAGATGTTGGAGCCTACGATGTTGCCGTAGGCCACATCAGCGTGCTTGCGGATGGCTGCCATCACGGAAGTGACGAACTCGGGCATCGATGTACCCACGGCCACAATCGTCAGGCCAATGATGGTGTCTGACACTCCCAAGCCTTTGGCCAGCGCAATCGCGCCATCCACCAAAAATCCCGCACCAAAAATCGTGATCGCAATGCCAGCGACTGCCATCGCAATCGATAGCGCCATATTGCCCGGCCCTTTGGGTGCGTCTTCCGCGCGATGCTCGGCCACGACAGCGGCTTCGTCTGGTGATTGCTTTTCTGCGCGGTAAACGTAGACCACATACGCCAATAAACTCAGGACAAATATCACACCCATGATCGGCCCCATGCGGCCATACAGCACCACAGCCAAGCAGGCCAGCGCAGACGCCACGAGCATGATCGCATCACGCCGAAAGCCTTGCGGATTCACCGCCATCGGGTAAATCACCGCCGATAAGCCCAAAATCAACAAGATATTGGCAATATTCGAGCCCACAACATTACCCACCGCAATGCCTGGCGAGCCATTCATGGCAGCCGTAACGCTCGTGACCAACTCGGGTGTGGACGTGCCGAAACCCACCAAGGTCAAGCCAATCAGCAACGGCGACACGCCCAAAGCTTTGGCCGAGGCCACCGCACCGCGAACCAGCATTTCCCCACCGAGCAGCAGCAGCGCCAAACCGATCAAGATACTGAGCCACTCGTTCATTGCGAATCCTTTTTCTAATCACTCGAAAGTAGTCAAGCTCAAATTGGAACAAAAAAACAATTTGCCGCGTTTCTAAGGGCTTTGTGCATCTGATTCGCTGCTTGCAAGGCTCAATCCAGCTAAGATTCACCTATGCCTCGCCCCCAATTCACCGTTCAAGTGCGCCCGCAGTTCTTACCACAGCAATCCGCGCCCAGCATGGGTATATTTGGTTTTGCTTACACCGTGACCATTACCAACACCGGCGATATCACCGCCCAACTCATCGCACGCACTTGGAACATCAACGATGCCAATGGCGTGACGGAAAAGGTCAAAGGCGAAGGCGTGGTCGGCGAGCAACCCACGCTTGAGCCCGGCGAAAGCTTCGAATACACCAGCGGCTGCCGCCTGCGCACCCCCACCGGCACCATGCATGGGCAATACCACTGCGTGGCCGATGATGGCACGCCATTTAACGCGGATATTCCCATGTTTGTACTCGATGCGCTGAGCCACAACGGCGGGCGGCCGACGCTGCATTGAACAACATGGGTGAATTCGATCTGATTGAGCGCTTTTTCAAGAGATCTGCTCAAACGAATGCAGGCGTTGATCTCGGCATGGGAGATGATTGCGCCTTGCTTTCGCCCGCGCCTGGCATGCAACTGGCGATCAGCTCAGACATGCTGGTTGAAGGGCGGCATTTTTTATCGACCGTGAACCCGGAGGCTTTGGGGCATAAAGCGCTCGCGGTCAATTTGAGTGATTTGGCAGCTTGTGGCGCAAAGCCAGTGGCCTTCACACTGGCGCTGGCTTTGCCGCGCTTGGATGAGGCCTGGCTTGAAGGATTTTCAAAAGGCTTGTTTGATCTGGCGAACCATCAGGGTTGCGCTCTGATCGGCGGCGACACCACGGCCGGGCCGCTCAATATCTGTATCACCGTATTTGGTCACGTACCCACAGGTCAGGCACTGTTGCGAAGCGGAGCCCAAGCAGGAGATGATATTTATGTTAGCGGCTTACCTGGCCAAGCACGGTTGGCTCTTGAAGCCTTTCGCGGCAACATTACGCTGCATGAAAAAGACTTTGCGCTGACCCGCGCACGCATGGAGCGCTCCAAGCCCCGCGTTGACTTAGGCCTTGCTCTGCGCGGCATCGCTAGCAGCGCGATCGATGTGAGCGATGGGCTGCTGGGTGATCTCGGTCATGTGCTCAAGGCAAGCCTTCTCGGTGCAGAGGTCCATTTAAACGCTATTGATTCAATAGCACTTCACGCAGATTTTTTGCCGTCAAACAGCCGTTTTGATTCAAAATTCTTGAGGCAAATGGTACTTTCCGGGGGCGACGACTACGAGATCGTCTTCACTGCGCCCGCTGCCAAGCGCCATGCCATCGAAGCCGCCGCACTTGCTGCACAAACGCAGATCACGCGTATCGGTCAAGTGCAAGCCGAGCCGGGCATCCGTTTGCGCGAAGCCAGTGGCGAGCTCGCTCCCAACGATTTCGCCTCATTCGACCATTTCAAAGAATGATTCAAACTTTGGGTAGCTGCCTTGGCTTGCCATCCATATCAATCGCCACATAGGTGAGGTTGGCATCTGTCACTTTGACGATTTGATCAGCTTGCCGCAAGCGTTGGGCATAGACTTCCACATGAACCGTGACCGAGGTGGTGCCCACGCGCACGACTTCAGCGTAGAAGCTCAGTAAATCGCCAATCTTCACCGGCTGCTTGAAGAGAAACTCGTTCACTGCCACGGTAGCAATCCGCCCTTTGGCGATACGTGCGGGGATCACCGAGCCGGCCAAATCGACCTGGGCCATGACCCAGCCGCCGAAAATATCGCCATTGGCATTGCTGTCGCCTGGCATTGGGATGACCTTGAGCACGAGTTCTTTATCTGTAGGCAAGGTCACTGGGGCTGTCGTTTCGCTTGAGTTTGAAGACATGGGCACAATCTGAAATCAAAACCTGATGATAAAGCCAATGCGCTCACTTGCCACTTCCCCAAACACAACAGCGATAGCGCCACCCCAAGACCGCTCCGATTGGCTCACGCTCAAGCGCCTTCTGCCCTATTTGCTGGAGTACAGATGGCGTGTGATGGCGGCGCTGGCCTTCATGGTGGGTGCGAAAGTGGCCAATGTCGGTGTGCCGGTATTGCTGAAAGAGTTAGTCGATGCCATGACTTTGAAGCCCGGCTCGGTGCAAAGCATGCTGGTGATTCCGATGGGCCTGCTGCTGGCTTACGGCCTGTTGCGCTTGTCCACCAGTCTGTTCACCGAGCTGCGCGAACTGGTGTTTGCCAAAGCCACCCAAGGCGCGGCACGTTCGATTGCCCTGAAAACATTTGAGCATCTTCATGCGCTCAGTCTACGCTTTCACCTCGAGCGGCAAACCGGCGGCATGACGCGCGACATTGAGCGAGGCGTTCGCGGCATTGAATCGCTGATTTCGTATTCGTTGTATTCGATCATTCCTACGCTGATTGAAGTGGCGTTGGTGCTCACGATCCTCGCGGTGAAATTCGATGTGTGGTTCGCAATCATCACGCTCACTGCGCTGGCTCTGTACATCACCTTCACTGTGCTGATCACCGAATGGCGCACGAAATTCCGCAAAGAAGCCAACGAATTTGATTCTGCGGCGCACACCAAGGCTGTGGATTCACTGCTCAATTACGAGACAGTCAAGTATTTCAACAATGAGCAATTTGAAGCGAAGCGCTACGACGAGAGCTTAGAGAAGCTGCGAAAAGCGAGGTTGAAGAGCCAGACGACGCTTTCCATGCTCAACACCGGGCAGCAGCTCATTATTGCCGTTGCTCTCGTGGCCATGCTCTGGCGAGCCACGCAAGGTGTTGTCGAAGGGCGGATGACGCTGGGCGATTTGGTGATGGTCAATGCCTTCATGATCCAGCTGTATATCCCGCTGAACTTTCTTGGCGTGATTTATCGCGAAATCAAGCAAAGCTTGACGGATCTGGACAAGATGTTCGTCTTGATGGAAAAAGAGCGCGAAATCGCCGATGCGCCAAAGGCAGCTGCACTCCAATTGACAGCGCCTCCGGCAGTGAGATTTGAGCAGGTGAACTTTGCGTATGAAGCCAATCGGCCAATCCTGCGCGGCGTGAGCTTTGAAATTCCGGCCGGAAAAACCGTGGCGGTGGTGGGCGCAAGCGGCTCAGGTAAATCAACACTCGCGCGATTGCTCTATCGTTTTTACGACGTGGGCATTCCGGGCAATTCTGAGGTGGCTGGCGGCAGCATCCAAATCAATGGTCAAGATTTGCGCAAGCTCACGCAAGCGAGTGTGCGGGCGAGCATCGGCATCGTGCCACAAGATACCGTGCTGTTTAACGACACGGTGGAATACAACATCGCCTATGGCAAGCCCGGTAGCACAGAGGCGCAGGTGCATGAAGCGGCTCGCGCTGCACGAATTCATGATTTCATCGTCGCAACACCCAAAGGCTATGCCACGATGGTGGGTGAGCGCGGCCTCAAGCTCTCCGGCGGTGAAAAGCAGCGCGTAGCCATCGCGCGAACGCTTTTGAAGAATCCGCCGATTTTGATATTCGACGAAGCGACCTCGGCGCTCGACACCACGAACGAGCGCGCGATTCAAGCTGAACTGCAAGGTGTGGCGCAGAATAAAACCACGCTCGTGATCGCGCACCGTTTGTCAACAGTCGTCGATACGCATGAAATCTTGGTGATGGATGCCGGCCGCATCATCGAGCGCGGCACCCATGGGCAACTGCTCGCGCAAGGTGCACGCTATGCGCAGATGTGGGCGCTGCAGCAGTCGTCAGAGGAGTGACCATGAAAAAACAGCCGCTCGCCGCGTGAAATATGCATGGCATGCTATTAAGTTAATAGCATATAGTAATCATTGACCTTAAGGTGCTTTCATAAAGCCGAGGTCGTTGGCATAGGTTAAGGTCGTGCCGTTGACGGTGAGCGTGCGGCCTGCGAAATTGTTGAGATACGGCAGCACACTGTCTGGCCCGCTCAGATCGCCCGCTTCCATGCCAAACCATTTGGCCAAGGTGGCGGCATATTGGTCTACGCTAGTGGTAGGCAGCAAGCGGCCTTGACCGACATGCCATTGATCCGCCGCATTGGTGGTGTTGCCCACGCTCACTGGCGGCGCGTAGCCATAGAACTTGCCACCGTTGACCGCAGCCCCTACGATGAACTGATGCGAGCCCCAACCGTGATCCGAGCCGTCGCCATTGGACGAGAGCGTGCGGCCAAAATCGGTTGCAGTGAAAGCGGTCACTTTGTCAGCGACCCCCAGATTGGCCATGGCATCGTAGAAGGCCTTCAAAGCCGAGCTCACGCGCTCCATGTTGCGGCTGTGATCCGACATCAAATTGTCGTGTGAATCAAAGCCGCCCAGCGACACCATGAAAACCTGACGCTTGGTGTTCAGCGTGCCGCGCGCCGCAATCAGGCGCGCCACCATGCGCAGTTGATCCGACAAAGAGTTGCCCGAGGGAAAGGCATTGAAGGGCGGACTCGATGTGGGAAAAGGCGCAATCGCGCTGGTGATTGCGCCTTCGGCATTGACGGCGCGCTGGGTCACGATGCTGTATTCGCGCTCAAAGATATGTGAGCGGCCTGTGGGCGAAATCAGTTGATTGATGGCCGTGCCCACCGCACCAAAGGAATAAGGCGAGCCTACGGCATTGATTTTCACCGCTCCATTTCTGCCCACTTGGTACGACAGTGCGGTGTCGCCTGAGAGAAACACCGCATTGCCCGTGACGGAAATGCAGGTGAACAGCGAATTGCCGCCATTACTGATGTTGCTGTTCAGCGCCAAATCGCCAATGTTGCCGCCCCAGCCGATGGTGGAGCCCTCGGGGGAGGAAGACTGCCAGATCGATTGCTGGTCGTTGTGCGAGAACAGCTTGGGCGGCACGGGGTAGAGCGTGCGGTTGCTGCTGTTGTAGTTGGCTTTGGACAGCGGTACCACCAATGGCCCGCAATTGAGCATCACCGCCGCCTGACCTGCGTTGAACAGGCCTTGCAAACCGCTCATGCTTGGATGGAGCGCATATTGCAAGCCGGTCTGGCCAATCGCAGAGACAGGCTCGCCTCCTGAGATGGGCGTGAGCAAAGAAGAGTTGATGCCTGGCACGTTGGTGCCGTTGATGGTTTCGGGCGTTCTGCCCAAGGCAATGCCGTTTTGCAGGGTGGAGCCCGTGGTGCCACGAATCGTTTGGTAGGCCGCATAGCTGGCCGAGTCCGCCGGGATCAGGGTGTTGGCGTAATCGCAACCGCCATACAGAAATACGCAGACCAAGGCCTTGTAGTCGCTTCCGGCATTGAAGGCGGCGGCTTCGCCCAATGCGGCGAGATTGATGGCGGTGGGCAAGGCCGCGCCAGTGAAGGCGAGTTGGCCAGCGCGTTTGAGGAAGGCTCGGCGGCTGTGTTCTTGGGGTTGGAGCAAATGCATGGCAGTCTCGCTTGATTGGGGGGCTTTATTTTTGGATCAGGTAGTCGGGGCAGGCCAGAATCATCAGCAGCGCCGCGCAAATGGTCTCGCGCTTGAGGCTGGCGCTGCTACTGGCCTTGACTTGTCGCGCCACCATGCCATCGCGAAGGGCATTGACCATCAGCGTGAGCGCGCTGTCTTTCAACTGACCTGCGCACATCAGCGTGTTCAGTTGCGTGAGAATGCTTCGCGCGACCGGCTCGGTGTTGCTCGCTGGCGTGTGGTTGGCATTGGTGATCAGCGCAATCAGGCTGTCGTAGTTGGCCACGAAATCCGTGGTGTAGGGCCCCGCAAAGTCCACAATGGTCAGCTCCTTGGTATGGGTGGAAATGCCTTGCTGGATGGCGTTTTGCATGAAATTGAGATAGCCGCCCACCGTGGTTTCATTGACCAGTTGGAACTCGGGAGCGGTCACGCCAATGCCCGGCGGCACGTAGCCCGGTCGGAAGAAATTGAAAACCGAAGGCGAGCGCAACGGGCTTTGCCCCAAGGAGTTGGAAGTGTCCGACAGGTCAAACAGCTTCCAAGTGCCAAATTGCGCGACGGCTGAAAAGCTGCGCGACCACTGCACAAAGCGCAGCATGGGCTCGCGCAGCTTGCCAAAGCCGGTGCTGGCCAGAGAGGTTGTGCCGCGCGCTTCATCGTCGAGCAAGATCGCAGCCCACACGGCCTTCATGTCGCCGCGCACGCCTGCACCGTTGTTGTTGAAGGCGCTGGCCACCCGCGCCACATAATCGGGCGTGGGGTTGCTGGTCACGAGTCGCTGGATCATCTGGCGAGCAAAGAAAGGGCCGACATTGGGATGGTTAAACAGGGTGTCTAGCGCGGTTTTGAGTGCTGCGGCACCGGCCGTGTTGGCTGCGATGCTGGCCGTCAGGAAGCTCACCGCCAAGGTGGAGTGGCGGCTGCTGGTGAGCGTCATGGGTCGGCGCGCGTATTCACGCGCCCACACCTTGTAGCTTTGCCCTGGAAACGTGATGCCATTGGCAGAGGAGGGCGAGTAGGCTGGATCAAAGTCGTAGCCTGTGAACACGCGGGCAAGTTGGCTCACATCATCGGAATCATAGGTCTCCAGTTTCTTGCCGGCAGCATCAGTCTTCACGCTGCCGTCCAAGTTCAGCTCATACAAACCAATGGTGAACAGCTGCATGACCTCGCGTGCGTAGTTTTCGTCGGGAAGGCGACCCGTGGCTGCGTTTTCTTTTTGATTGCCGCGCGTGTTGAGAAAGTAGCCCATCGCCGGGTTCAGTGTGATGGCCTCCAGCAAGGCGCGAAAATTGCCAAAGGCATGTTCGTTCAGAATGTCCCAGTAGGCCGCCATGGCATGACCGCGCCAATCAATCTCCATGGAGCTGTGTGACACCACAAAGAATTCCGACAGCGCCAAGGCCACCCGCTTGCGCAGCACATCCGGGGCGCTGAGCAAATCGCGCCAAACCGCCATGTCGGCGATGGAATTGTTGTAGACGTATTTATCCAGCGTGGCATCCGCGCCATAGCCTTGCGCCTCCAGCCAGTCCCAAGCCTTGCTCACTGGCTTAGCAAACTCCTGCTGCAAATAGGCGGCAAAGGTGCTGGCGCGCACTGCGCTGATCTGCGCCGATGTGGAGGAAAACTGCGCCTGCTGCAAAAAGCGCGCTGCTTCGTTGTCTGTGCTGGCTTGCGGAAAATTATTGAAACCCGGCGCACTGGTGGCGCCACCCCCCGTGCCGCCCGAGCCTCCTGTGGTAGAGCCACCCCCCCCCACCGCAAGCAGCCAGCAAGGCAGATGCTATGCTTATAGTAGCAATAGATGTAGATGACATGCCGGCTGGGCGGCTGTTCTCTTCAGATTCTGCCGTCAACGGAGGGGCTGAATCAAGCGGTGCGTGGGCGGCTAAAGCGCTGCTCGGATGGCATGCTGTGGAGAGTTCTTGCTTGGCCATGATGGGTGTTGTTTGTGATGGATGTCACGAACTTTAAGCGCAGGCCACGCAAAAAACCGCATCAATCTTGTATTCAATCGAAACGCCTGTCACTCATGTGTGACGAACTGTTTTTCGTCACGGACGGGCGGCAATACGATGAAGACAAGTGGTAGCCCTGACATATTTGTCAGGCCAAGCCGCAGGCGTCAAGCAGCTTGCGCGCTCTGCAGCGCCTGTCGTGTCTTGAGGGCTTCTGCGCGCGCTGCTTGCGCAAAATCATCAGCGCTGGAGGCATACAAAATCGCCCGTGATGAGTTGACGATGATCGGTGCATCGGCGCGCCAGCCCGCACGCACCGTGGCCAACGCATCGCCGCCTTGCGCCCCAACGCCCGGAATCAGGAGGGGCAGGTTGGGCGCAATACGGCGCACGCGCTTAATCTCGTTGGGATAGGTGGCGCCTACCACGAGGCCAAGCTGGCCATTGAGATTCCAAGGCCCGTGCGCCAACTTGGCAACATGCTCATACAACAAGGGCTGGCCTTCTATGGAGGCAAGGCGTTGGTTCTGCAAATCGTCGCCGCCCTTGTTAGAGGTGCGGCACAGCAGAAATGCGCCTTTGTCGTGGTACCTCAAATACGGTTGCAGCGAGTCAAACCCCATGAACGGCGAGAGCGTGACGGCATCTGCGCCATAGCGTTCAAAGGCTTCAATCGCATATTGCTCGGCGGTAGAGCCAATGTCACCACGCTTGGCATCCAAAATGATCGGCACTTGGGGTGCTACGCGACGCATATGTTCCATCAGGCGCTCAAGCTGGCCTTCGGCGCGGTACGCCGCAAAGTAAGCGATTTGCGGCTTGAAAGCGATGACGGTGTCGCAGGTGGCGTCTACGATTGCCGCACAAAAATCATAAATTTTGTTGGCATTACCTTGCAGTGCACCCGGGAAACGGCTGGGCTCGGGGTCTAAGCCCACGCAGAGCATGGATTGGTTGGATTGCTGGGCAAATTGCAGTTGCTGTAGGAATTGCATGGCTTGATTTTAGTGTGCTGGCTGATGAGGCCCAGCGACTGCGCTTAACCACCATGCCCCACTCCTGTCGGGTTGTGAGTACCCATGGATGCACGTAACATCCCTATTCGCCTCCAGTTGATGCGGATTATTAATCAATCGTTTGATTAAAAAACTGTATCATCTGCAACCCATGCAAGAACAAACCGCCAATACCGAATCGCGCCAGCGCCTGCTGCATGCCGCCTTGCGCTGCTTTGCCGAGCATGGCTACGAGAAAACCTCCACCCGCATGATTGCCGAGGCCGCCCAGGCGAACGTGGCGGCAATACGCTATTACTTTGGTGACAAGGCGGGCATTTACCGCGCTGCATTCACTGAGCCCATGGGCCAGCCGCAAGATGATATTGCGCTGTTTGACGATCCCAAGCTCACACTGGAACAGGCCTTGCAAGGCTTGTACTCGGGCTTCATCGAACCCCTCAAAATGGGCGAATTGGTGCAGCTTTGCACCAAATTGCATATGCGCGAGATGGTCGAGCCCACGGGGCTGTGGCAGCACGAGATTGACCATGGCATCACGCCCTATCATCAAGCTTTGGTGAAGGTGCTGTGTCGTCATTTGGGTATCACGAAAGAAGACGATGATGTGCATCGCCTAGCGATTTGTATCGTCGCGCAAGCAGTGTTTTTGTACATGGGGCGCGAGGTGTTGCAAGCCGTGCGCCCGCGCTTGGTGAGTAGTCCTGCGGCGCTGGATGTGATGGGCCAGCGCCTCACGCAGTATGCGCAGGCCTTGGTTCGGGCGGAGCAACAGCGTCGGCGTGCGGCGCCTGCGTCATCTCGCCGTCAATTTGAAGGGAAAAAGAAGTGAAATTGCATTGGATCGTTTTAACAATTCCACTGCTCGCGGCATGCGGCACAGCCGTGAAGATGCCGGATGAGAGCCAAGTCAAGCGCGATGCGCAAATCCAAGCCGCAGCGGCTTGGAGCTCTGCCCTGCCTCATGGTGGCAGCACAGCGCAGTTGATCAACTGGTGGACGCAGCTTGGCGACTCAGTGTTTGATGAGCTCATGCAAGCCGCGCAGCAGAGCAGCGCCACATTGGCTAGCGCGCTCTCGCGTATCGCTCAGGCGAGAGTGGGCGTGGCACGAAGCGAGGATGCAGTCTCGCCGAATGCCAACTTGAGCGCTCAAGGCAGTCGTGGTGTGCAGCAACCCAAAGCGCCGCCAGCCACCAGCCTGTCGGTCGGCGTGCAGGCTTCGTGGGAGATGGATTTATGGGGCGGCAACCGTGCGGCTTTGAATGCTGCGCAATTGCGCGCTCGCGGCGCAGAGCTGGGTTGGCATGAGGCGCGTGTGGCGGTGGCTGCAGACATGGCCAGTGCCTACACAGGCTACCGTTATTGCGAAAGCCTGCTGGCCTTGACACAGCGCGATGCGGCCTCCCGGTTGGAAACCGCCCGCTTGGCCGAGCTCACGTCGCAAGCCGGTTTCTCCGCGCCAGCCACGGCGCAACTGGCGCGCGCCAGCAGTTTGGATGCGGCCAATTCAGTCACCACCACGCAGGCGCAGTGTGATGTGCAGATCAAATCATTGGTGGCATTGAGCGGCCTGCGAGAAGCGGGCTTGCGCGAGAAATTAAAGCAAAACACGGTGCAAGCTAGCAAATTAGCAACACAAAATTCTCTGTTTTCGATAGCACCAAGTGTCTTCCAGGTGCCGGCCAGCATACTGGCGCAGCGCCCGGACATTGCCGCCGCGCAGCTGGATGTGACCGCCGCCGCACTGGATATCCGCAGCGCCGATGCCGCCCGCTACCCCTCGTTGAGCCTAAGCGGCAATATTGGCTCGAGCCAAATACGCCAGACTGGCCTGACCACCGAAGGCCTAACCTGGGGCATTGGCCCCATCGCTTTGAGCTTGCCGCTGACCAACCAGGACGTGACGCGCAACTCGACCGAAGCGGCGGTTGCAGCTTATGAGGCTGCGGCCACCACGCTCAAAGCCAAAGCGCGGAAAGCGGTCAGTGAGGTGGAGACGGCGCTGGTCAACCTCAATGCTGCCGCGCAGCGAAAGGCACAGACCCAGTCAGCAGCTACCGGCTACGCAGCTTCGCTGGCCGCCACGCAAGCGCGTTACCGTGCGGGCTTGGCAAGCCTGGTGGAGCTCGAAGATGCGCGTCGCACCGCTTTGATGGCTGAGCAAAACCAATTGGCTGTGGAGCGCGATCGCATTGCCGCTTGGATCAACCTGTATCGCGCCACGGGTGGCGGCTGGCAGCCCGATGCAAGCATCAGCACCGCCGCACAAACCGCCACGCCAGTCCGCGCCACACAACCCTGAATTGAGCGAGTGAATCCATGAACTTCAAGAAGACCCCTGTTGCAATGATTTTGATAGCGCTTGGCGCAATTTCTGTGCCGGCGATTGGCCTGTTTTCCTCTCAAACTGTGGCGCAACCGGCTGCCGCCGCCTCTGCGCCTGCGCCGAAAGCCGCGCTCAGCGTGACCGCGGTGAGCCTCAGCAATGGCACATTGGCTGTGAAGTTGACAGCTAATGGCTCGATGGCCGCTTGGCAAGAGGCCAGCATTGGCTCGGAGGTCAATGGTCTGCGTTTGCTGGAGGTGCGGGTGAACGTTGGTGATGTGGTGAAGAAAGGCCAAGTGCTCGCTCGCTTTTCTAATGAGACGGTGCAGGCTGAATTGCTGCAAGCCAAGGCCAGTTTGGCCGAGGCGCAAGCCGCTCTAGCTGCGGCCAGCGCCGACGTACAACGTGCCGCGCCATTGGCAGGTACGGGCGCATTGTCGGCGCAGCAAATCGCGCAGTTCAGTACGCAAGAAATGACCGCCAAAGCCCGCGTGGAATCGGCCAAGGCCTTGGTGACGGCGGCGCAGGTGCGCGCCAACCAAGCGGTGCTCGTTGCGCCTGACAGTGGTGTGATTTCTGCACGCAACGCTACGGTGGGATCAGTTGTCGGCTCTGGCATGGAGCTCTTTCGCATGGTACGCCAAGGCCGCTTGGAGTGGCGTGCGGAAGTCACGAGCAGCGAAATAGCGCGCATCAAACCGGGCACGACGGCGCTGGTCACGGCGGCCAGTGGCGCACAGGTCAACGGCAAGGTGCGCGTGATCGCGCCCACGGTCGATCCGGTTTCGCGCAATGCCTTGGTTTATGTGGATGTGCCGCAGCACGCCGATATCAAGGCGGGCATGTTTGCCAAAGGCGAGTTCGCGCTTGGCCAGCAAACAGCGCTCACGTTGCCCCAGCAAGCCTTAGTGCTGCGTGATGGATTCACCTATGCGATGCGCATTGACCAGAACAACAAGGTGAGCCAAGTGAAATTGCAGACCGGCAAGAGGAGCGGCGATGCAGTGGAAATCATCTCGGGTGCGAAGGCAGGTGAGCGTTTTGTGGCCTCTGGCGCGGCATTTTTGGCCGATGGCGACACCGTGCGCGTGCTGGCCAAGTAAGGAACCGATCTCATGAACGTTTCAGCTTGGAGTATCAAGAACCCGATTGCCGCCGTCATGGTGTTTGTGCTGCTCACCTTTGCAGGGGTGATCGCCTACAACGGGATGAAGGTGCAAAACTTCCCCGATCTGGATGTGCCCAACATCACGATTTCCGCCAGTTTGCCGGGCGCATCGCCGGCTCAGATGGAAACCGATGTGGCGCGGAAGATTGAAAACTCCATCGCCTCGATCAATGGCCTGAAAAACATCTACACCAAGGTACAAGACGGCGTGGCCACGATCACCGCCGAGTTCCGCTTGGAAAAAGACACACAAGAAGCCTTGGATGAAGTACGTTCGGCAGTCAGCCAAGTGCGTGCGGACTTGCCCGGCGATTTGCGCGATCCGGTGATCAACAAGCTCAATCTCGCTGGTGCGCCGGTCTTGGCTTACACGATTGCATCCACTCAGATGGACGATGAGGCGCTTTCCTGGTTTGTAGATGATGCGATTTCGCGCAAATTGATTGCGGTCAAAGGTGTGGGTGCAGTTTCGCGCGTGGGCGGCGTGAACCGCGAAGTGCGCGTGGCGCTCGATGCGAGCAAGATGCAGTCGCTGGGTGTGAGCGCGGCGCAGGTCTCGCGGCAACTCGGCGCGGTACAGATGGATACGGCTGGTGGGCGCTCCAATCTGGGAACAGCCGAGCAGCCCGTGCGTACATTGGCCACCGTCAAATCAGCCCTAGAGTTGGCACAGATGGAAGTTGCCGTGGGCGATGGCAAACGGGTGCGCCTCGATCAAATCGCCAGCGTGCAAGACACGATTGCCGAGCCGCGCTCAGCCGCCTTGCTCAATGGCAAGCCAGTGGTGGGCTTTGAGATCACCCGCAGCAAAGGCGCCAGTGAGGTCGAGGCCGGGCGCGGTGTGCGTGTGGCTTTGGACGAGTTGAAGAAGTCTCATCCTGATCTCGTCATCACTGAGGCGTTTGACTTTGTGACGCCAGTGGAAGAGGAATACGCGGCCTCGCTCACCTTGCTGATCGAAGGCGCTCTGCTGGCCGTGCTCGTGGTGTGGCTCTTCCTGCGTGATTGGCGTGCCACGATTGTGTCGTCGATTGCTTTGCCACTGTCGGTGATTCCGGCCTTCATCGGCATGGCTTATCTGGGCTTTTCGATCAATGTGGTCACGCTGCTTGCGCTCTCGCTCGTGATTGGTATCTTGGTGGATGATGCGATTGTGGAGGTGGAAAATATCGAGCGCCACATCCGCATGGGCAAAACGCCCTATCAAGCCGCAATGGAAGCGGCTGACGAGATTGGCTTGGCGGTGATCGCCACCACCTTCACCTTGATTGCCGTGTTTTTGCCCACCGCTTTCATGAGCGGCATTGCCGGAAAGTTTTTCAAGCAGTTTGGCTGGACAGCAGCACTGGCCGTGTTTGCCTCGCTCGTGGTGGCTCGCATGCTCACGCCCATGATGGCAGCCTACATGATGAAGGGCTCCAAAGGTCACGAGGAAGATGGGGCGATCATGCGCTTGTACATGAAAGCGGCGGCATGGTGCGTCAAGCACCGTTGGTGGACGGCCCTGGGCTCACTCGTGTTCTTCGTGGGTTCGCTGATGTTGATTCCGCTTTTGCCCACAGGCTTCATCCCGCCTGATGACAACAGCCAAACTCAAGTGAACATCGAGTTGCCGCCCGGCTCGAAGTTGGCAGATACCATGGCCACCGCTGAAGCGGCGCGCTTGTTGGTGAGTAAAGTTGAGCATGTGAAATCGGTGTACACCACCATTGGCGGTGGTGCGGCAGGCAGCGATCCGTTTGCGCCAGGTGGCGCGGCGGAAGCACGCAAGGCCACGTTGACGATTCTATTGACTGAACGCGGTACTCGCCCGCGCAAGCAACCAATTGAGAACAACATCCGTGCCGCACTGGAGAACCTACCGGGTGCGCGCACCAAGGTAGGCTTGGGCGGATCGGGCGAGAAGTACGTGATCATGCTGACGGGTGAAGATCCACTGGCCTTGTCGCAAGCTGCTGCCGCATTGGAAAAAGATTTGCGCACAATTCCCGGCTTGGGCTCGGTGGCCAGCTCTGCAGCCTTGGTGCGCCCCGAGGTCACGATCAAGCCTGACTTTTCCAAAATGGCCGATCTGGGCGTGATCAGCCAAGCCATTGGCGAGACGCTGCGCATTGCCACCGTGGGCGATTATGACCAAGCCTTGGCCAAACTCAATGTGGCTTCGCGCCAGATTCCGATTGTGGTGCGGCTTGATGACGGGGCACGCTCTGATCTCACGCAGATCGAGCGCCTGATGGTGCCAGGAAGCAAAGGCCCGGTGATGCTCAGCCAAGTGGCGCAAATTGAATTGGCTGGCGGCCCAGCCGTGATTGACCGCTTCAACCGCCAACGCAATGTGCAGTTTGAAGTGGAGCTGTCCGGCGCGGCCTTGGGCGATGTGACGGCCAAAGTCGCAGAATTGCCTTCGATCAAAAACCTGCCACCCGGCGTGAAGCAAGTGGAGATTGGCGATGCCGAGGTGATGGCTGAACTCTTTGCCAGCTTTGGCTTGGCCATGCTCACGGGTGTGCTGTGTATTTATATCGTGCTCGTGCTGCTCTTCAAAGCCTTCTTGCAACCGATCACGATTTTGATGGCTTTGCCGCTCTCATTGGGTGGTGCGTTCATCGGTTTGTTGATCGCGCAAAAGAGCTTCTCGATGCCCTCCTTGATTGGCCTGATCATGCTGATGGGCGTGGCGACGAAGAACTCGATTTTGCTGGTGGATTACGCCATCATTGCAAGGCGTGAAGGCATGCAGCGTTGGGACGCCATCATGGATGCCTGCCATAAACGCGCACGCCCGATTGTGATGACCACGATTGC
>JBJTSL010000256.1:0-7158 GCA_046076625.1 Allobrachymonas sp. | reverse complement strand
CCCTTGCTGGTCTTGGGCATCAGCAAAGAACTCTATATTGAGGACGAGTCATGAGCAAAAAGCAAGGTATCCCCATCACCCCAACCGACGAGACTCAACTGGCCACAGCAGATTTTTTGGCGCGCACGGCAGGACGAAAGTTCTCCACGATTTTAGCTGACCCGCCTTGGCAGTTTCAAAACCGCACCGGGAAAGTGGCACCTGAGCACAAGCGCTTGTCCCGTTATGGGACGATGGACTTAGATGCCATCAAGCAATTACCAGTCGCATCAAAATGCGCAGATACGGCTCACCTTTATCTTTGGGTGCCCAATGCTCTCTTGCCCGATGGGCTGGCTGTGATGCAAGCTTGGGGATTCCAATACAAAAGCAATATCGTTTGGCACAAGATTCGCAAAGATGGGGGGCCCGATGGGCGCGGCGTAGGGTTTTACTTCCGCAATGTGACGGAATTGGTGCTGTTTGGTGTGCGAGGAAAAAATGCGCGAACCCTTTCGCCCGGCCGCACCCAAGTGAACTTTCTCAAGACGCAAAAGCGAGAGCATTCCAGAAAGCCCGATGAGTTCTACGACATCGTGGAATCTTGCAGCCCAGGCCCGTTTCTGGAAATGTTTGCGCGCGGCTCGCGCACCGGCTGGACGACTTGGGGAAACCAAGCCGATGACTACGAGCCCGACTGGGCGACCTACAAAAACCATTCTGGCAAGCAGCGCTCTACCGGCTCAGGCCAAGTCGCACTCAGCCTCATTTAGCGACCAGTGATCAAATGCCTGTGAGCAACGCCGCATTGCCTCCTGCGGCTGCCGTGTTCACAGTGATCGTTTGCTCCGCGCAGAAGCGGTACAAATAATGCGGGCCACCGGCTTTGGGCCCCGTACCACTCAATCCTTCGCCGCCAAAGGGCTGCACGCCCACCACTGCGCCGATCATGTTGCGGTTGATGTAGACATTGCCGATATGTGCGGCGCTGGCAAGCTGCTGGGCGCGGCTGTCAATGCGGGTTTGAATGCCCAGGGTGAGGCCGTAGCCAAGTGCGTTGATTTGCTCAATCACTTGCGCTGGTGTGGTGCTGCCGTCTTGGCCGTAGCGCACGATGTGCAGGACGGGCGCGAAGACTTCGTGTTTCAAATCGCTGATCCGCTCCAGTTCGACGACTTGTGGAGGAAGCAAATTCACTACTGAATTCATAGCACTCTGCGCAGACTCTATGCCGGGGAATGACTGTTTACTCTCATAAATCGGCTGTTTTAGGAGCTGTTGGATACCTGTGTGAGCTTCTTGGTCAATCAAAGGGCCAACATCGGTGGACAGTTGCGCGGGATCGCCACAAACCAGCTCGTCTGCCGCGCCGTGCAGCATCTCGACCACGCGGTCGGCAATCGATGCGTGCACGCAAAGCAGGCGCAGGGCGGAGCAGCGCTGGCCGGCGCTTTTGAAGGCGCTCGTGATGGCCGCATCGACCACCTGCTCGGGCAAGGCGCTGCTGTCCACCACCATCGCATTGATACCGCCGGTCTCGGCAATCAGGGGCGTGATCGGACCGTCTTTGGCAGCCACCGCCCGATTGATGAGTTTGGCGACTTGTGTCGAGCCGGTGAAGACCACACCGGCGATTGTCTCGAGATCCACCAGCGCCGCGCCGACCGTCTCGCCCGGCCCATGCAGCACCTGCAACGCGCCTTCTGGCACGCCTGCTTGGTGCAGGAGTTTCGCGGCTTCCATGGCGACAAAGGGCGTTTGCTCGGCAGGTTTGGCCAGCACCGTGTTGCCCGTGGCCAGCGCTGCAGCCACTTGGCCGAGGAAAATAGCCAGCGGGAAATTCCACGGGCTAATGCAGACCCAGACGCCACGTGGCTTGAGACGCAGTTCGTTGGTCTCACCGGTCGGTGAAGGCATCGCTCTCGGCTGCATCACTCGCTGGGCTTGCATGGCGTAATAGCGCAAAAAATCCACCGCTTCGCGTACTTCGGCGACCGCATCGCCCCATGTCTTGTGCGCTTCTTTGACAAGCAGGGCGCAGAATTTCGGAGTCTGCGCTTCGAGTAAATCAGCTGCTTTTTGCAAAACAGTAGCGCGCTGCTGCACCGATTGCTGACTCCAAATTTGATAGCAATCTGCGCTTATTTCATACCGGCGAACAGCCTCTTTTGTCTCAAAAAATGGAACTTGAGGCACCTCGCACGCCGCATAGGCGACCAGCATGGGCGCACGGTGCGTCTCATCCGCCAGGTCAAATCCGGCGCTGTTTTTGCGCTCCTTGCCAAACAGGTCAACGGGCAGCGGCAAAACTTGCTGCGCCGATAAATGCAGTGGCGAAGCCAGCAGCTCATCCATGCGCACGGCCTCATCGGAGAGTTGATGCACGAAGGATGAATTCGCGCCGTTTTCCAGCAACCGGCGCACAAGGTAGGCGAGCAGATCGCGGTGCGCGCCCACCGGAGCGTAAATGCGCAAGCGAATCAGTGGGTTTTTGAGCACCTCGCGGTAAATGCCTTCGCCCATGCCATGCAGGCGCTGCAATTCAAATGTTGCACCATTGCGACTGGCCAATTGCATGATGGCGGCAATCGTCGCTGCGTTGTGTGTCGCAAATTGCGGGTAAATCACGTCTTTTGCCGCCAAAAGGCGTGAAGCGCAGGCTAAATAGCTGATATCGGTGTGGTGTTTATGGGTGAACACGGGGTAAGCAGGAAGCCCCAGCTCCTGCGCCCGCTTGATCTCCGCGTCCCAGTAGGCGCCTTTGACGAGGCGGCACATGAGCTTCACGCCGTGTCGGCGGGCGATGCGCACCACTTCGTCAATCAGCTCCACCGCGCGGGTCTGGTAGGACTGCAAAGCCAAGCCAAAGCCGCCCCATTGCGGGCACTTTTCAGCGATTTTCGTGACCAAGGCTTCCAGCACATTGAGCGAGAGTTCGAGTCGATCTACCTCTTCTGCATCGATTGTGAGATTCATATCGGCCTGCGCCGCCTGCTCGCACAATTGCCACACGCGCGGCACCAGCTCTTTCATCACGCGCTCATGCTGGGCCCACTCATAGCGCGGGTGCAGTGCCGAGAGCTTGATGGAGATCCCATCGCCTGTTTTCGCAGTGGTTTGGATGCTTTTTGAGCTACTCGCCGGCATGGAATCTGCTTGCAATGCTATTTTTTTAATAGCATTGAAATAGCTTTCGAAATACGCATCGGCATCGCGTTGGGTACGCGCGCCCTCTCCCAGCATGTCAAAGCTGAATGCCACGCCACTTTTCCTGCGCTGCGCCTGCGCCACCTCCAAGGCTTCAGAAATCGTCTGCCCCAGCACGAATTGCTTGCCCAAGAGCTGTACAGCGCGCAAAGTGGCCGTGACCACGGTTTTTGCGCCGACCTTGGCAAGCAAGCCGGGCTGGGCCTGGTGTTGTGCATCGGGCAAAAAGTGTTTGCTCATCGAGATTGCAGCGCTGCTCAATCGAGTCAAAGCAGTATTTCCAGCGCCTTCAAAATCCGCCCGCGACAGCTGATCTGCCGTCAACGCAATGGCCGTATCCGCATCAGGAATGCGCAGCAAGGCTTCAGCCAAGCGCATCAAAGCCAAGCCCTCTGCACTGGATAGCGGATATTCGCGCAGAAGGGATTCCATCGCCCAAAACGGCGGCGGGTTCTCGCGCACGGCCTGCACCCAAGGCGCTGCCTGCACGGCTGCGGCAGCCCAATCCAAAGCGCCCTCCAGCATGGCCAAGCGGGCAGAGACGATATCGCCCTCCGGGCGGTAAGCGGTAGGCAGGCGATTATTGAAGTTTTGAGAGAGCAAGAAATTCATGATGACAGCCAATAAACAGTGAATTTCACGATCATTCCTTGAATCAAAGTTTATTACTCGCTAAACTAACGCAAATAAATGAATAACTCTCTATCAGAATGACTGGAATCAGCGAAATTGACAAGATCGACCGAAAAATCCTGCAAGTTTTGCAAGACGACGGGCGCCTCAGCAACCTCAAATTGGCCGAGACCATTGGCCTGTCGGCCACCGCTGTGCTCGCGCGCACTCAGCGCCTACAGCGCGAAGGCTTCATCTTGGGCTACGAGGCCAAGCTGAATCCCGCCAAGCTGGGCCGTGGCATGGCGGTCTTCGTCGAAGTGCTACTGGATCGCACCACCTCGGGCGTGTTCGAGGCATTCAAAGCGGCGGTGCAAGTGCATGACGAGATCATGGAATGCCATTTGGTGGCCGGCGGTTTTGACTATTTGCTGAAACTACGCGTGGCCGACATGGCCGCTTACCGCGAATTCGCGGGCCGCGTGCTCTGGCAACTGCCCGGCGTGCGTGAGACGCGCACCTATGCGGTGATGGAGGAAGTGAAAGAAAGTACGCGGCTGGCGGTTTGATCCAACCAACCCCGAACGTGGACTGAGAGCCTTGAGCCATGGGCTCGCAGTGTTGCGAAAACACCGCGGCAGTGCGTAGATTCCCGCGAACTCTGGATTCGTCACCGCGCTTTGGATAGAAGTGGCAGCTTGCCTTCTTATGATGCAGACATAACAATGAATTGATCGCCTCTTTGACGAGAAGGCGCGGATTCATTGGAGATAAACACTTCGTTGGAACACCCATGACCGAGCCAAGCTGGCAAGGCAATTCGCTGCCGATCATCTTTCTGCGTCCCATTGGGATTGCCGCAGCAGATGCCATGCGCCTGATGGAAGTGGCCAAGCGCTTGAACATGCCGGTGCGCTGGCGCATGGCGCCCAATGGGGTAGCAGCGGATGCCTATCTGGTGCATCGCTTCAGCGTCGTGGCGCAATCTGAGGCGTCCACCGTGGCCTTGGGCCGCCCTGACACACCCGGAGCAAATGGAAAATCCACCGTTTCCAGCGTCTCATCCAGCATGGCGCGTGCACGCAAAGTCGAGCTGGATCACCACGGCTGGCATCGCGGACGGCCTGTGTGCATTTTGGGTAACACTGTGGACACTTCGAGCCTGGAACCCGACGACATGGCGCCGCTGGAGTTTCCACAGGCCTTGGATGAGCTGCAGCGCGGCTTGCAGTTGGTGCAAGACGAATTGGTGGGTGCTCGCATGCTCTACACCGTTGGTGCTCTCGCTTGGGAGCAGCGCGCCAGATGGGTCTCCCACCGTTTGCATGCTTTGGAAAACAACCAACTGGTTGCCGTGATTGAGCCGCATGCCTGGAAATTTCATTTGCTCGATGGCTGTAGCGTGGAACGCATGGAGCAAGCCAGCCTCACGCCACTGCCGCGCACGGGTGGCTTTGCAGCTGAGGGATTCCATGAATTCCAATCGGAGGCGGCACTCTGGGAATTTGCCAAACGCTGCCCTGAGCCCATGCTCAGCCAGATTCTGCCGGACAGCTTCCTGCAAGAAAAGCTCACGCATCGCCGCGCACCGCATTTGAAAGAGCATGCGCTGAGTGACCATTGCGTGGCCATCTTGCGCACGTTGGATGCGCGCTCACGCAGTGCAGATGAGCTGCAAGCCAGCATCCGCCTCACGCGCCCCTCCCTCATGCGCGCGCTTACTTGCTTGGCTCTGGTGCGTGCCATCCAGCCCGAATCGCAGGCGCAGCGCAATTGGTGGCAGCATTTAGGTAGTTGGTGGGAAACCCTGCGCGGCCGCTGAGCTGAGTGTCTATTTAACTGGCGAAAAATGCCATCAGCGCTTCTTTGTTGGCATACGCATCGCGCTGGCCCAGCGCCATCAAGGCTAGCGTGAAACTGGGCTCAAAGAGCAAATAGCTGACCAAGGCCGCGCCCGCCACGCCACCGCCGCTTGCACCCTTGCCCGATGCCTGACCAGCCAAAGCTTGCAGCACGCTTCGTACCTCGGCGGGCAAGTGCTGCGCATGCTCTAGTGCCAGCGCATCCAGCGATTGGCTGGGCTGCAAGCTCATCACCTGCACGCGCTTGTAGGGCAACACGGCCGCCACTTCGCGCGGCAGTTGGTCCAACGTATCGTACATGCGCTGCGCCTGCTCCACATCGCCACGCAACGTGTCGTGAAACACACTGGCCAACGCATGACCGAGCACACCACCTACACCAGGCGCTATTGATTCAGTAGCATACTGCGCAGATTCTATGCCGGCGAATGGATGATTTCGCTTCAAATTCGGGGGTTGAAAGGGATGCCCGGGCACAGCACCCAAACTGCCTCGTTCGGGCTGCCCCACACCAATCACCAACACCTTGTGCGCCCCCAAATGCAGCGCAGGCGACAAGGGTGAGGTTTGCCGCATTGACCCATCGCCAAAGAACTCGCTGCGCCCATCCACCCAGAGCTGCTGGGCGGGAAACAGCAGCGGAATGGCGCTGGACGCCATCAAATGCTCCATCGTAATGGGCCCGAACTCCGCGCGCCTTCCTGGCCGCTGCCAAGGCTGCTCGCGCGAGTCTTTGCCGCTGTGGCAAAACGTCCAATGCACACCACTGGTGTAGCTGGATGCCGTCACCGCCAATGCATGCACTGCGCCACGCTTCTCGCCTTGCGCCAAGGTGTGGTCAATGCTTTGCAAGGAGATGCTTTTGTGCAAGGTATCAGCCAGTGGCAAGTTGTCAAGCAACGCGCCTTGCTCACGGGCTTGGCGAGCCAGATGCCAAGCCGTGGCCAAGCGGGACAAGCGCATCCAATGGGGCACATGCAGCCGATACACCTGCGCACTGCGCAAGCTCTGCCAGAACTGCGCCAGCGATGACAGCGCCACCAAGCCTTCCTGCGCACGCGAGGTGAGAAAGCTCGCGTTGAGCGCCCCGGCGGACGTACCCACCAGCAATTGAAACGGAAACTTCTCCTTTTGCGCATCCGAGGCCGCATGCCCCAGCATCTCGCCCATGGCTTGCAGGGCACCCGCCTGATAAGCGGTGCGCGCGCCTCCGCCCATCAGCACCAGAGCCGTGCGCGGAATGTCCGGGCGCACGAGGCCTGAATGAATCAGTGTGGAAAGCGTCATCTAGCCAGCTTATCGCAAGCGGCGCAAAGTGTGCAAGTGAAAAATCAGCAAACAACCACTACATGACCCGGTTGAACCAGAGCACAGACAGCGATGCAGAAGTGAAGGCCAGTGCAGCGGCCAAAAGTGCCAACAGGCCGGAAATTTCCGTTTCTTTGGTCTCGGTGGAAATGCGCGACGACAGTTGCTCATACACCTTGTTCAAATCCAC
>JBJTSL010000255.1:0-2152 GCA_046076625.1 Allobrachymonas sp. | reverse complement strand
AGAGCACTGCATTCAAACGGCAGGGGGCACATGTTCGATCCATGTATCGCCCACCAAAATTGAAAAAGCCTTGTGTCCAAAGACGCAAGGCTTTTTGCTAGGGGTTTATGCTCTGGATGCCGGGGCGGGCAGGATGAGTTGGGCTTGTTGCACCACAGTCAGGCAATCTTTGATATGTTGCTCGCCGAGCCAGCGTACAGCGGCGTAGTTCAGGCTGGCAGAGATCACGGTGCCGGCCAAGGGTACAAATTTGGCGGCTTGTGCGGCTGTGAGGCGCACACCAACGGCCTTGGCCGCGGCCACCAGAAGCTCTTTGGTGAGGAATTTACCCACCAGAGTACCGCCAATCAAACTGATGGCGATTTGTACGCGCTCGCGCTGCTTGGGACTGAGTTGGGCGATCTGCGTGGGCGAAAGACCAAATTCTTGGCTGATTTGCGGCAGGAGCTTGGAGAGTAAGGCGGCGTCCACGGCCCAATCCAAACCGGGCACGGGCACTGCGCCAGCCGCGGCGGCCACGAGTGCGCGGCGCGAGAGCAAGGCGCGTGCGCGCACACGCGCTTGCTCCTGCGCGGGAGTCAAATCGAGGGGCGGTTTACGCGCCGCTGCCGCCATCTCCACCTCCGGATTTTTTGGTGACGAAGCCGTAAATCAGCAACAGGATAATCGCGCCGACCACCGAGGCAATGAAGCTGGCCGCTTGACCTTGCTTGTAAAGGCCAAGCGCCTGGCCGAGAAAGCTGGCCACAAACGAGCCGGCGATGCCCAGCACGCTGGTCATGATCAAGCCGAGCTTGTCGTCTCCCGGTTTGAGGGCGCGGGCGATCAGGCCGACGATGAAACCGATGACGATGGTTGCGATGACACTCATCATGATGTGCACTCTTGTTGATACTGGCGTTTCTTTTGGGAACTTCACTGTACACCAAGCACCAAGCGCGCAGCGCAAAAGCGTTTCAGGCGGTGAGCAAGCCATCAATCCGCTCAGATAGCTCCAACCATTTCCATTCGGCATCTTCAATCTCTTGCGCAATCACAGCAAGGCGTTTGTTGGCTTCAATGAGTTGCGGCGCGGGCAGGGCTTGCATCAGTTGCTCATGCAGTGCGGTTTGTTCTGCATGCAAGGCAGCAATGCTGTTCTCTAACTGCGTCAGGCGGGCTTTGAGAGGCTTGGTTTTCTCGGCCATGGCGATGCGTTGGCGTGCTTCTTCTTGCTTTTGTTCTTTGCTTTTGAAAGGTGCTGCAGACTCATTTTTGATACCTTTTGGGCTGATCGTCGTCATCGAATCTGCGTAGAGTGCTATTGATTTAATAGTATTTTGATTCTCTGCTGAGACCGCGGGCTGGGCGCTATCCAAGCCCTCACGGCGCAGCTTGGCTTGCTCCAACAGGTATTTTTGGTAGTCATCCAAATCGCCGTCAAACGGCTTGACCACACCGCAGCCCACCAGCCAGAACTCATCGCACACGCTGCGCAGCAGGGCGCGGTCGTGGCTGACCAGCATCACCGTACCCTCAAACTCATTGAGCGCCATTTGCAGGGCTTCGCGGGTGGTCAGGTCCAGATGGTTGGTGGGCTCGTCCAGCAGCAGCAAATTCGGGCGCTGCCACACCACCATGGCCAGCACCAGCCGCGCTTTTTCGCCACCACTCATGCTGCCCACAGCTTGGCCGACCATCTCGCCGGTAAACAAGAAGCCTCCGAGGAAGTTTCGCAGCTCTTGTTCACGACCCGGTGGCCCCACATCTTTGGCCAAGCGGATCATATGCTCCAGCGGCGTACTGGCTTCGTGCAACACATCCAGCTCCTGCTGCGCGAAATAGCCAATCGATAAGCCCTTGCCTTCGGTGAATTTGCCGCCGAGGGGTTCAAGTTGCTTGGCCACGGTTTTCACGAAAGTGGATTTACCTTGGCCGTTCGCACCCAAAATGCCAATGCGCTGCCCGGCCATGACTGAGCGGCTCACGCCCTGCAAAATCGGCAGCGGACCATGCCCAGTGGCATATCCGAGCGCGGCGTCTTGAATCGACAGCATCGGATTGGGAATGCTCGCCGGTTCTTTGAATTCAAACTGGAAATCCGCTGCTGTGAGCGCGGGCGCGATACGCTCCATGCGCTCCAAAGCCTTGACCCGGCTTTGCGCCTGTTTGG
>JBJTSL010000254.1:0-2800 GCA_046076625.1 Allobrachymonas sp. | reverse complement strand
CAAAGCGAAACCCGCTCAAGCCGGGCACTTTGTTCGCTTTGGTTTCATTCAATGAATGATCACCACGAACAAGCAGCAGCCAGATTTGGCTTTTGATAACTGCACCTTTATCATTTAATTCATCTGTTGCCAGCACGAGAGATTTCACCGTGGTTTGCAAAGGAACGCTCAGAAGCGCCGCGACATCCTCGCAAGTCACTTTGCCAGGCGTATGTGTTTTCGTCATGGGCTTGGAAGCTGCAGGCCGCGCGCCTGGAGCCAAGCTCTCTGCCTTTTCAATATTCGCCGCGTAATCCGAATTCGGGCAGTAGATGATCGCGTCTTCGCCTGTGGCGGCGATCACTTGAAATTCTTCGCTCAAATCGCCACCAATCGCGCCACTGTCTGCGGCCACAGCGCGATAACGCAGCCCGAAGCGGTCAAAAATTTTGCGGTAAGCATTGGCCATCACCTGATAACTGGCCTTGGCTGAAGCTTCATCGCGGTCAAACGAATAGGCATCTTTCATGATGAACTCGCGCCCGCGCATCAGGCCAAAGCGGGGGCGGCGCTCGTCGCGGAATTTGGTTTGGATTTGGTAGAGGTTTTTGGGCAGTTGCTTGTAGCTCTTCAAATCTTGGCGCGCAATGTCGGTGATCACCTCCTCGGAGGTGGGCTGCACGACGAAATCGCGGTCGTGCCGGTCTTTCATGCGCATGAGCTCAGGGCCCATTTTTTCAAAACGGCCGGATTCGCTCCACAGCTCGGCCGGTTGAATCACGGGCATGGTGCATTCGACAGCGCCTGCGCGGTTCATCTCTTCGCGCACGATGGCCTCAACCTTACGGATCACGCGCAAGCCCATGGGCATGTAGGTGTAAATGCCAGCACCGAGCTTTTTGATCATGCCGGCACGGGTCATGAGTTGGTGGCTGGCGATCTCAGCGTCTGCGGGGGCTTCTTTGAGCGTGGCGATGTGGAACTGACTGGCTTTCATGCGCTGATGGTTTTCGTGAAAAGATGAACAAAACGAGGGATAAAACTAAGCACTGAATTGAAACAAGACCCGCTGCCCCGTTTGCAGAATGCTGCAAGCCGTGTATCATGGTTTCAGTTTAAAAGTTTGGAGTTGATTATGCTTGACCGGGACGGCTTTCGCCCCAATGTCGGCATCATCTTGCTCAACCAGAAAAACCAGGTGTTTTGGGGCAAACGTATCCGCACCCATTCCTGGCAGTTTCCGCAAGGCGGCATCGACCGGGGTGAAAGCCCGGAGCAAGCGATGTTTCGCGAGTTGCACGAAGAAGTGGGCCTCAAGCCCGAACACGTGCAAATCGTGGCCCGCACACGGGATTGGTTGCGCTATGAGGTGCCGGACCGCTTCATCAAGCGGGAGCATCGCGGCCATTACCGTGGCCAAAAGCAGATTTGGTATTTGCTCCAGCTCGTGGGACACGACTGGGATTTGAACTTGCGCGCGACCGACCATCCAGAGTTCGATGCTTGGCGTTGGAATGACTATTGGGTGCCGCTGGATCTGGTGGTGGAATTCAAGCGTGGCGTCTACAAAATGGCGCTCAATGAACTGTCACGCTTTTTGCCGTTTGCCGAGCGCCCTGGCGACAGATGGAGCGACAGACCCGGCACACGCCGCTGGCGCGATGAGCCGCCCCGCTTCGCTGCCAGCGATGGCGTGGACCGCCCGGAGCCGCGTCGCCGACTTTATGGTGCGGGGCTGGGCGTGGGTTTGGGCTCGCGCATGAGCTCACCGGCGGAGCGCAACTCTCGTTACAGCGATTTGGAGCTGCCCCCCGGTGCCAGCTTCGACCCGCATCCCGCCGAACACTATGAGCAAGATCAGGCGCAAGCCTTTGCCGCTGAGCACCCGCACGATGAAACTCACCACGATGCGCACGATGACTTGGGAGAGCATCATCATGAATAAATCTCGTTTTTTTGCCCCCCTGCTCTTGGCACTGGCGCTGCCACTGGCCGCCCAAATCGTCGCCGATGACCCCGATTGGAAGGAAAGCCCAGTACCACCCGCGCCAATGTTCGATTTGAATCGCTTGGTGAAGGTGGAAGTGTTTGCGCAATCACCCATGCAGTGGGGCGTCGACAGCCAAAGCATTCAAATTTCCAAATCAGACAGTGTGGTGCGTTATGTGATCGTGGCGCGTTCGCCCAGTGGCGTGGTCAACGCCATGTATGAAGGCCTGCGCTGCAACAAGGCTGAGGTGATCACGTATGCGCGCTACAACAAAGACAGTGGCTGGGTGAATGTGAGCCGGCCCGAGTGGAAATCCTTTCGTGATACCGCTGGCTTACGGCATGCGGGGCAAGCGGCCAAGCAGGGCCTGTGTGACGGATCTGCGCCGCCCGCTACCGTTCGCCATGCCGTGGAGCGCTTGCGCAAAGGCGCAGAAATCACGCCTTAGAAGGCACTTAGGTGGTTTTAAGCACCAAGTTGTCCTTGTGCACCATCTCGGCTTCGCCCGTGTAGCCCAGCAAGGCTTCAAATTCTGACGAGGCTTTACGGCAAATCAAGCGTGCCTCAGCGGCAGCGTAATTCGCCAAGCCGCGAGCAATTTCTTGCCCTCCAGCATCGCAAATCGCAATCACATCCCCGCGGGAAAAATCACCCTGCACAGCCGTCATGCCCACCGGTAGCAGGCTCACCTTCCCTCCTTGCAGCTTCTGCGCCGCACCCGCATCGACCTGCACTGAGCCGGTCAACTGCAAATGATCAGCCATCCATTGTTTGCGCGCCTGCTGCTTGGCGGTTTGCGCCACGAGCAGCGTACCAATCGGCTCTCCAATA
>JBJTSL010000253.1:0-2884 GCA_046076625.1 Allobrachymonas sp. | reverse complement strand
CTCTTCGGCAAGTGCCGCACGCTCGCGAGCAACGTACCATGAGCCCGCCCGCACAGGGCTGACACAGGCCCAAGCATGCTAACCAAGCTACCAAAACAAGCAAAAAATCAAGGCACCTGTGGATACCGCCGCCCCAGCAATTCCGCCACACAAGCCGGCTTGGCCACGCCTTCAATCTCCACCGTCACACTCCAGGCCATCTGCACGCCGACAATCCCGCCCGGCCCGTCCACCGGTTCGCAAGAGGCCAGCTTCATGCGCCCACGCACGCGGCTACCCACCGGCACCGGCATCATGAAGCGCACTTTATTGAGCCCATAGTTCACGCCCATGCTCGGCTCGCGCACCTCAATCGTTTCGTCAAAAAACTTTGGGATCAACGACAGCGTCAAAAACCCATGCGCAATCGGCGCACCAAACGGCCCGGCTTTCGCCCGCTCAGGATTTACATGAATCCACTGAAAATCACCCGTCGCCTCAGCAAATTTTTGCACCTGCGCCTGCGTGATTTGCGTCCATTCACTCACCGCGATTTCTTGCCCCACGCAAGCAGCCAAGTCAGCCGTCGTTTCAAAACTTGCCATGATTTATTTGTCCAAAAACGCGCCCAGCGCCTGCCATTGCTCCAAGTCTTTCTCCACACGACTGGGCGCTACGTCAAACAGCGTGAGCCCACGCGCAGCGAGATGAATATAGTTTTGCGTATCGCGCAAATAGCCGAGCACCGGCAGCCCGAGGCCATCGACAAACTCATGCAATTTATCTGCCGCAATCGTGCGCGCATCCACCCGCATGCCCACGATGCCCACTTTCAGGCTGCTCGCACGGCTGTGCTGCGCCAGCTCGTCCAAAAATGCGCGCGTGGCAAAAATATCAAACACGCTCGGCTGCAACGGCACGATCACTTTATCGGCCATTTTGATCACATCTTTCATGCGCCAACCATGCAGGCCGCCCGGCGTGTCCAGCACCACATGCGTCGTGCCCTTGGGTGGCTTAGCCACCATGTCAGTGCTGATCTCAAAGCTGGTGATCGGGCGGGCACCGGCGGGGCGCAGGCCAAGCCAGAGCTTGGAAGACTGCTGCCGATCCGCATCGCCCAGCATTACTGAATGACCTTTGGAGGCAAAGTAGCCCGCGATGTTGGTGGAGAGAGTGGATTTGCCAACGCCCCCTTTGGGATTGGCCACGACGATAATGGGCATATTTGGGACTCCTCAAGTGTGCTCTGGACGAGCCATGTTACCCAAAATTCGCCCGCCCGCAAAAAAGCCACCCGCAGGTGGCTTGATGAATGTCGCGCAGATGATCAGCGGAAGCTGCCCTGCGGCACGGTTTTCAAGTCGCCGGGCAGGCTGGAGATGTAATTGGCCATAGCTTTGAGCTCGGCATTGGAATACTGCTTGGCAATGCCCGCCATCACGCCGTTCGACCGGCCCACTTTGGCGTTGCCTTCGGTTTTGTAGGCTTTGAGCGCCACAAACAAATAGTCTGCATGCTGGCCAGCAATTTTGGGATAGCCAGGGTCAATCGGCTTGGCGAAATTCGCGCCGTGGCAAGACACGCAAGCGCCTTTGGTCAGCAGCGCGTTCACAGCAGCACTGGGCTCTTTGGCCGCCTTCTCAGGCAAGCTGGCACCGGCTACCACGCCATGCTGCGCATAAAACGCGCCCAAATCGGCCATGTCTTGCTCGGAGAGCGATGCAGCAATGGCCACCATGGTGGGGTGCTTGCGCTCGCCTTTGGCATAAGCGGCCAAAGAATTAGAGATGTATTTCGCGCCTTGGCCAGAAATTTTGGGCGCTTTGTAAATCTCGGGGAAGCTGGCTTGGTACCCCACAATCCCATGGCAGCCAATGCACATGGCGGCTTTGGTCTGGCCGGCCTTCACATCGCCTTTGACCTCTTGGGCCGTGGCCACGGAGGCCATGAGGGTCACAGATGAGACAGAAAGAGCGAGTGCGGCGGCAAGAATCTTGTTCATTTTGCGTACAGAATGGAGGTGCGCTGCATGGAGCGCGAACAATCTCGAATTATAGCGGGCTCATCCCCGCTACCCGCCTCTCAGATACTGTCTCCTATGAAATTCCAAGGCTCCCAAGGCTACGTAGCCACCCCCGACCTGATGCTGGCCGTGAACGCCGCCATCACCCTCAAGCGCCCCCTGCTCATCAAAGGCGAGCCCGGCACCGGCAAGACCATGCTGGCCGAGGAAGTGGCCACCGCGCTCAATATGCCTTTGCTGCAATGGCATGTGAAGTCCACCACCAAGGCGCAGCAAGGCCTGTATGAATACGATGCGGTGAGCCGTTTGCGCGATTCCCAGCTCGGCGATGAACGCGTGAAAGACATTCACAACTACATCGTCAAAGGCGTACTCTGGCAAGCTTTCACCAGCGAGCAGCCCGTGGCGCTGTTGATCGACGAAATCGACAAAGCCGACATTGAATTCCCCAACGATCTGCTCCGCGAAATCGACCGCATGGAGTTTTATTGCTACGAAACCCGCGAGCTGATCAAAGCCAAAACCCGCCCGCTGGTTTTCATCACGTCGAACAACGAAAAAGAACTGCCCGATGCCTTCCTGCGCCGCTGCTTTTTCCACTTCATCAAGTTTCCCGAAGCGGCCACCATGCAGCAAATCGTGGATGTGCACTTTCCAGGCCTGAAAAAAGAGCTGCTCGGCGCAGCGATGAAAACCTTCTACGACGTGCGCAACCTGCCTGGCATCAAGAAAAAGCCCTCCACTTCTGAGTTGCTCGATTGGATCAAACTCTTGGTGGCGGAAGACATTCCGCTTAAAGCGCTGCAAAGCACGGATGACAAAATTTCCGTGCCGCCGCTGGTGGGGGCGTTGCTCAAGAATGAACAAGACGTGACGCTG
>JBJTSL010000252.1:0-5147 GCA_046076625.1 Allobrachymonas sp. | reverse complement strand
GAAATCGTGCGCGGTTTTTCATGCATGACTTCAGAAGCGGTGAGCTCACGCAAATCCACACCACGCTCGACCAAGCGGCGCAGATCGCCGTCGGTGAAGATGCCGACCACCCGCCCTGCGGCATCGACCACCGCAGATGCGCCCAAGCCTTTGTGGCTCATCTCGCGCATCAAATCGGTGAAGCCCGTATCGAGCTGCACCTGCGGCACATCGGTACCTGTGCGCATCAGGTCGCGCACATGCATGAGAAGCTTGCGGCCCAAGCTTCCGCCCGGATGCGAGCGTGCAAAGTCTTCCGCCTTGAAGCCACGCGCATCCAACAAAGCCATCGCCAGCGCGTCGCCCAAAGCCAATTGAGCAGTGGTACTGGCGGTGGGGGCGAGATTGAGTGGGCAAGCCTCTTTGGCCACAGAGCTGTCGAGCACGATGTCTGCATGCTGAGCCAACGTAGATTGCAGACTGCCCGTGACCGCAATCAAGGGCGTGCCCATGCGCTTGATAAAGGGCAAGATGGCCGACAACTCTTCAGACTCACCGGAATTGGAAATCGCCACGATGCAATCAATGGGTTTTACCATCCCCAAATCGCCATGGCTGGCTTCAGCCGGGTGCACAAACATCGCAGGTGTGCCGGTGGAGGCCAAGGTGGCAGCAATTTTGCGACCGACATGCCCACTTTTGCCCATGCCCATGACGACCACTCGGCCGCGCGTACCCAGCATGTGCTCCACCGCTTGCGTGAAAGCTTGTGCGGCACAGGTGTCCGTGGCCAATCGGATCCGCAAGCCCGCCACGGCAGCGGCTTCGATGTCTAAAGTCTCCAGCGCCAAACGAATGGCTTGCTGCGCTTGTGGAGCGGTAAATGTCATGCCGCCATTTTAGAGGGTGTGCGTCGGCGGCTCAGTGGATTAACACCGTCGCTTCTTGTGCAGTGAGACGCTTCACATGCTCGATCAAGACCGCATCCGTGTAAGGCTTGGTCAAGTACAGATCAACACCCGCTTCCATGGCTAAGTCGCGGTGCTTGTCGCTGGCGCGCGAGGTGATCATCACCACGGGCAGGCCCATGAACTGCGGCAGCTCACGCACACGCTTCGTCAGCTCCAAACCGTTGAGGTTGGGCATTTCCAAGTCGGTGAGCACAATCTCGGGCGGCTGGGTGCGAAGCACTTCCAAGGCCAAGAAGCCATCGGCTGCGGTAAGCACCTCGTAGCCTGCATCTTCGAGCAATTGCTCCATGGAGCGGCGCACCGAGAGCGCGTCATCCACGACCAAAATCTTCTTGCGTTGAACCGCCAAACGCCGCCGCAATGCCAAAGAAGCGCCCATTTTCACGCCCGATTGCGCCGCGCGTTCCAGGGCCGCAACATCCAGCAGATACATCGGCCGACCATCGTTGCGCAGCGCGCCACCGATCACACCCGCAATGCGGCGCGTCAAGCGGCCTATGTCTTGCAAGATCAATTCTCGGGCATCCACGACGGCGTCAACCACCAGCGCCACCGTATGCATAGCACCTCGGCACAGCACGACAGGCTTGGCTTTGGAGACCAACTCGGCTGCGTCCTCAAAGCCCAGCCAAACCCCCAAGCTATAGACGGGAAAATCTTGCACCAAGTAGCGCAGCACGGGCGGCAGGCCGGCGTTGTGCACGATCTCCACCTCATCCACCGCCAATGCCTGTATGACTTGATCCGAGGCCAAAGCAACCTCTTGATCTGAGCTACGCACCACCAGCGCCTGCGCCGCACCAGTGGACACGGGCACGCGCACGATGAAGCGCGAGCCCGCATAGGGCGTGCTTTCAATGTCGAGCCGTCCTTTGAGGCCCGTCACCCGGTCATTGACCACATCCATGCCCACGCCACGACCGGAGACTTCTGTGACCTCACCTTTCGTAGAGAAGCCAGGTCGCAGGATCAAACGGCGCATTTCGTCTTCGCTGAGGGTTATGCCGCGCTCGATCAAGCCGTATTCCACCGCTTTATCGTAAATCGTGGGCAAATCCAAGCCTTTTCCATCGTCTTCGCAAACCAGCTCCACCTCTTGACCTACGCGGCGAAAGCTCAATCGAATCGTGCCCACATCGCTTTTGCCCAGCATGGCGCGCTCATCGGGGCTTTCGATGCCATGATCGACCGCGTTACGCAGCAAATGCAAGAGGGGCTCGGTCAGGCGCGTGAGCACGTCCGCATCTAGCGACGTGCTTTCACCTTCGACGATGAGTTGGGCTTGTTTACCGGTGGAGGCCGCCGTTTGCGACACATTGCGCTTCAAGCGCGGCAAAATGGTTTTCACCGGAACGAGGCGCGCACCAAGCAAATCTCGGTGCTGCTCACGCTGAAATTGATCTTCATCGCGCAGGATTTGCATGGCCGAGGCCACTTGCGTGCGTGCTTCGCGGGCCAACTCCAATTCGTCTTGTACCGCCTCGGTCACAAAGCGCGAGAGGGTGTACAGCGCATCGTAGCGATCCATCTCCAACGGGTCGAAATGCTCGCCCGATTCTTTCTGGCCACGCAGTTGCACGACCTGCTTGTCCACGGTTTGCTCCAGCTCACGCAGGCGGCGCGCGAGTTCGGCATGACTGACCTCAATCGCTGAGAGCCGCTCGTTTGCCGTGCGCACCAGTTGGCCTACGCGCTGCGAAGCAACAATGGATTGCGTGGCGCGGCGCAGCACACGACTCAAGCGATCCACCCCCACGCGCAGCGTCTGTACATCAGCATTTTGGGGCTCATTTTGGCCTTTAGCCGGCATGGGATCTGCGTTAAATGCTATTTTTTCTATAGCATTTGCTGCGCTCAAAGGATCCGGTGATTGCGCTGCCGCCACACCTTGACGGATCCAATTGACCCAATCAATCATGCGCTGCAAGCAGGCCAGCGAGTTGCCCGGCTCGGCCTCTTCGCCTTGCAAATACGCCACCATGTGCTGCAACACTTGCACGGCTTCGCGCATATCGCGAAGTGCGCTGGGATTGGGCGTATCGCCCGCTTCAATGCCCTCAATCGTCCATTCCAGCACATCTTCCAAGCGATGCGACAAACGACCAATACCAGGCAAGCCAATGATGTTGCCCGAGCCTTTGAAGGTGTGAGCGATGCGCTGTGCTTCCGTCAGGCGCGCCAAATCACTTTGACCTGCAACCAACTCGTGCAGATAGCCCATGAGGCGCTCAAGCTGTTCGGGCGCATCCTGAAACATGGCCGAGAGCAAGCCGCCGTCCACATCTTCGGTTTGCAAATTCACATCCGCTTCTACCGCGTCTTCCACCATCGCAGAGGCCGCAGCGGCTTCTTCGGCAGCAAGCTGCGGGGCTTGCATGAGTTGCTCATTCAACGCAGCTAACGCTTCGTCATCGGTCGGCTGAGGGCATGAAGCCAGAAAATCGACGATGCCTCGCGCGGCGGCGGGTGTGGCGGGTGCGTCCAAGTAAGCCAGCGCGGGTTGCGTCCAACCCGCCAGCCATTGCAGGCTGGCGGCCTCTGGCGCCATCATCTGCAACTGTGTGAACTGCGAGACCTGCGAAAGATAACTGCCCCAACCGTGCAGGCTGACCAGGGCGCTGGCTTGTACCGAGCGCTCGATGTAGCCCACCACGGGTTCGAGCAAAGCGGCGGCGTCTTGAGGCGTTTGGGCAGCTTGCATGGCTGCTTGGTTCGCCATGGGCACATCCAAAGCGAACTCTTCGCGCAGCAGGGTCAGCAAATCGCTGATGTTCATATCAGAGGGCAATCCAACAGATGTGCTCGAGGCTCAAGCCAGTTTGAACTGAGCCACCGCCTCCGTAAGCCGGCGGGCAAACTCGGCCAAACTCTGCGTTGAAGCGGTCTGCTCGGCAATCGCGGTGGAGGTTTGCTCTGTACCCGCATTGATGTCCACCACCGATTGCTGCAAACTGGCGGCAAGTTGCGCCTGTTGCTCGGAGAACTGGGCAATCTGGCGCACCAAGCTCACCAGCTGTTGCGTCGTCGCCTGCGTTTGCCCCATTTGCACGCCCGCACGTTGAGCGAGTTCAGACTGACGCACCACGTCGCCAATCAGGCGGTTCACCGTGAACAGGGTCTCATTCGTCTCGGCTTGAATGTTGCCCACGAGTTGGGAGATGGTCGCTGTCGCCTGCCGAGAGCTGTCTGACAGGCGCTGCACCTCTTCCGCCACCACCGCAAAGCCTCGCCCCGCTTCACCGGCGGTCGCCGCTTGCATGGAGGCATTCAAAGCCAGCACATGGGTGCGCTCGGAAATCGCATTAATGAGCTGCACAGCAGTGGAAATCTCTTGCGAGCGCTCACCCAATCGCTTGAAGCGCTTTTCCATGTCAGAGATGGATTCTCGCAACTGATCCATGCCTTGCACCGTGCCTTGCACGGCTACCAGCGCGTTTTGCGTGGCGTCTGCTGCCACTCCGGCTGCTTGGTTGGACTGTTCTGACAAGGCAGACACCTTGGCCAACTGCTGCGTCGCCTGGTTCAAGTTCACCGACATCGTCTGCAAAGCCTCACGCTCCGCACGCGCCGTTTCCTCCACCATCACCGACTGCACCCGCACAGCTTCAGAGGTTTGCGATACCTGCTGCGCAATGTTTTGCACATCGCTCAAAGTGCGGCCTGCTTCATCAGAGAACTGGTTGATGGAGGAGGCCACCGTGCCGATAATGTCTTCGGTCACTGGCGCACGCGCGGTCAGGTCTTTGTTGGACAGTTGGAACACCGCTTGCAGCAAGTCAATCACGGAGTTGTTCAGTGTTTCGTTTTCTTTGGCAGCCTTCTCTAGGGCACCGATACGCTCGTCCAACATGCAATCAAACGCACGGCCCAGTTGGCCAATTTCGTCTTGTTCAGTGAGTTGGGAGCGAGCCGACGAGTCGCCGGAAGAGACCTTTTGCACGGTGTCTGAGAGGGTTTGAATCGGCTGCAAGAAGCGGCGCACAAACACAGAGGCAGCAATACCCGCCAACACCAACACGCCCAAGCCCACGAGCAGCGCACGTAAGATGGATTGACTCTCCAATCGCTCGACCGGCTCATCAGCCTCTTGTTGGTCAATCTTGGCCACAATCGCCCAGTTCAAACCTTGCAGTTTGAGCGGTGCATAGGCACCATAGGATCGAATACCACGGTAGTCATCGAAGAGCACAAAGCCTT
>JBJTSL010000251.1:0-2299 GCA_046076625.1 Allobrachymonas sp. | reverse complement strand
ATTCAATCGGTGATCTTGAACCGCGCAAAAATCGGCAAATGCTGCATCGTCGGCGCGGGCTCGCTCGTGACAGAAGGCAAAGAGTTTCCTGATTATTCAATGATTATGGGCTCACCCGCGAAGCTGGTGCGCCAGTTGGATGAAGCCACGGTGGCCAAGCTGGCGCAGAGTGCCCAGCATTACGTGAAGAATGCACAGCGCTTTGCCAAAGGATTGAAAAAGATCGCTTGAACCCAATTTAAGCACGATGTCTGAACTCCATAAATTCATTTTCGACGGCCTGCCGGTGCGCGGCGCACTTGTCCGCTTGACGGACAGTTGGCAAGAAGTCTTGAAGCGCCGCACGGCCAACACGCAAACGGGTGCGTATGCGCAGCCCGTGAGCGAGCTGCTTGGCGAAATGCTTGCGGCCGGCGTTCTCATGCAAAGCAATATCAAATTCAATGGCGCGCTGATCTTGCAAATCATGGGCGATGGCCCGGTGAAGGTGGCAGTGGCAGAAGTGCAGAGTGATTTGTCGCTGCGCGCTACGGCGTCAGTTCATGGCGAGGTGGGTGAAGGGGCGAAGCTGTCTGATATGGTCAATGTCTTGAACCAAGGCCGCTGCGCGATCACGCTCGATCCCCAAGACAAGCAGCCCGGCCAGCAGCCTTATCAAGGCGTGGTGCCACTTTATGGTGACAGGCGCGAGAAGCTGGAAAAAATGAGCGAAGTGCTGGAGCACTACATGCTGCAATCCGAGCAGCTCGATACACGCCTGATCCTCGCGGCAGACGACCGAATCGCCGCAGGTCTTCTGATCCAGCGTATGCCGCTGGAAGGTGAGGGCAACCTGGGCAAATCGCGCGAAGATGATATTGGATTGGACGAAGCCTTCAATCGCATTGCCATCTTCGCGCAAAGCCTGAAACGCGAAGAGCTGCTGAGCTTGGACGCAGACACCATCCTGCATCGCCTCTTCTGGGAAGAAAAACTGCTGCGCTTCGAGCCAGTTGCTCCCAAATTTTCCTGCACTTGCTCCAGGGCCAGAGTCAGCGGCATGCTGCGCAACCTAGGTGTGCAAGAAGTGGAGAGCATTCTGAGCGAGCAAGAGCAGATCGAAGTGGGCTGCGATTTCTGCGGTGCGCAGTATCGTTTTGATGCAGTGGATGCGGCGCAGATTTTCACGCTGCCGCAAGATCATCCGCCGGGGTCTGCGAGCGTGCAGTGATCGTGCGTCAACCAAACGACTGAGAAGTCGTTGATAAATCCCGAATAAACGACACCGCCTTGGTGGTGATCATGTCCACCGCCGGGCCATTCGCCCCATGCGGCAAGATCACATGCGCGTTGCGCTTGGTCGGCTCAATGAATTGCTTATGCATCGGGCGCACGGTTTGCAGGTGTTGCTCGATCACGCTTTCCGCGCTGCGCCCGCGCTCGGCCATATCGCGTTGCAGGCGGCGGATGAAGCGCACATCGGAAGCAGTGTCCACAAAGACCTTGAGCGACATCATTTTGCGTAGTGCCGGGTCAAACAGCGCAAACAGGCCTTCGATGACGATGATGGGCGCGGGTTGGACGGTCACCGTGTTTTTGCTGCGGTTGTGAACCGTGAAGTCATAGACCGGCATCTCAATGGCGTGACCTTCTCTCAGCGCCTGCACATGCTGCATCATCAGTGGCCAGTCAAACGCGTCGGGGTGGTCGTAATTGGTTTTGCAGCGCTCTTCAAAGGAAAGCTGCGATTGATCAAGGTAGTAGTCGTCTTGCATCAAGACGGCGGCGTTGGATGCGCCCACAGAGGCGAGCACTTCGCGCGTGACGGTAGATTTGCCGCTGCCGCTGCCGCCTGCAACGCCGATGAGGAAGGTGGGAAAAACTGGGGCCGGGGAAGTGGCGGAAGAGGGAATCGCGCTCATGCGGGGTATGTTAATCGCAGTTTGTGCGTATTTGGCGTTTTGCACAGAGCAGCGCTGAGTAGGCGGGCCTGCGATGGGCTCATGCTTGTTCCTCGCGAACGTGGGGGCACCTGCCGCCTGAATGACGAGTGGAAATGCGTGCCGCATTTCCAAACGCTGCGGTACAAAAATCGCCCATCGCAGACCCGCCCACTCAGCGCTTTTTTGGCGCTTCAAAACACACAGATACCGGCTAGACAGCAGTAAGTGCTTCCTACGAAGCCAGACTATTTTTCAACGTCGTGCGTTTGTGAGAGAGTCTTTACCTGAGGGGTTAGACCTTATCCCAAATTTCCCATTAGCCCGCCATTTCTAATGGAAACCATTAGGGCAACCCATTGATTTTATTGCTGAACTTC
>JBJTSL010000250.1:0-3347 GCA_046076625.1 Allobrachymonas sp. | reverse complement strand
GGGCGGCATCATCATCCGGCAGCTTTGGAGATGATCGCTAGCGCTTGCGCCTCGGGCTTGCCTGTGCTGGAAATGTGGGACTGGCAGGAGAAGAACAGCGAGCGCTTGAGTCAGACTGTGGCGAGCCCAGAGGTGTTGCGTGTGGGCTTCGACCACCATCGCGCGGGCGAGCAAATGGCGAATCATTTGCAGCGTTGTGGCTACCGTGATTTTGTGTTCATGGACAGCGGTGTGCTGGAAGACTTTCGTGCACACGAACGTGGCCAAGGCTTTGCTCAGGCTATTCGTGTAGCTGGTCAACCATGCTCTGTCATCACCGCGCCAGAAGGTGACGCAGTGCTGGCTGGTCGAGCAGCGCTTGCCGCTTGGCATGCAACTGAAGTCTCCCAAGGGCGCACCCATGTGCACTGCGGCATGGCGTTTGCAAACGATATGCTGGCCGCTGGCGCTTGGGGTTTGGCACAGGAGCTAGCGCTGCGTTGCCCCGAGCAACTGGGGCTGTTGGGCTTTGGAGATTTTCCGTTGGCGCGCTATTGGGGTGGCGGGCTGAGCACCCTGCGTATCGACGGCGAACGTATCGGCCGCGAATGCGCACAGCTCATTCAGTCACAGCTTGAATTCGCGCCTGAAGCTGCGCCGCGTACGAACCTACAAGTGCATGTAGCCCCCGAATTGATGGTACGGGCCACTTGATTTTGAAGCGTTTTAGGTCTCTAACCTTTATGGAATGTGCGTGCAGTGCTATTGTATTTGTAGTGCCTTGTTGATGCTGTTATTCCTTTTCTCAATCATTTCTAGACTAGGCGTAGCGACGACGACAGTGCTTTAGCACGGCTAGAAACTGCAACGACGTATAGGAATGATTTAGAAATGGAATTAGCACTTGCTGAGTTTCGTTTTGCGAACAGCGGCCAGCTTGCCCTGAGCTGCATCCTTGGCGCGAGGCTTAGGGTAGCGATCTGTCGATTCTTGCGTGCTCGGTTTAGCCTCAGCAAAGGTCACCCGGCGCGCCAATTCACGCAGCATTTGGGGAATGTCTGAGCTTTTGCTGCGCAACACATCTTGGAGCAGTTGCGCCGGGAAGCTATTGACGGTCAGCAGAACATCCGCAAAGACCCGGTAACCGGGCACGCCATGGTAGAGATTGCCCAGCGTCGCAATCATGGCCACGAGCGAACGCGACAAGTGCAGATACTCTCCGCGCACCACCAAGCCAAGCTGCTGGGTGTTGGACATCAGGTGCATCAGCGTATTGGCACGCAGCAACCAGCCCTTGGAGCCTTCTTGGTAGAGCATCCACGCAAAGTCATACGAAAGCGGCGTGATGCTCTTCTTACCCAGCGTGCGCACCAGTGCCTGGCGAATTTCCTCGCGTCGCGCACGCGCGGCATCTGGGTCGGTGCTGATGGCAATCAACGCATCGGTGATGGCATCCGGGTCGGCCACCAAAGCGCCTTTGAGGTAGTTGATCACGGGCACAATTTTTCCTGCCAACTCGACAGTGTTGCCCCAGTCGATCAGATGCAGCCGCCCAAGGCGGTCAACCATCACATTGCCGGGGTGCAAGTCACCGTGGACCTCTTGGTACACAAAGATCTGGCTCAATATTGTGAACAAGAACTTTTTGGCGAGAGTGCGTTGATAAGCAATCGGGTCGCGCGGTTTGAAATGCTGCGCCGCGCGAGAGATATTGACCGCTCCCTCCACATACTCCATCTCGATCACACGCTCGGTGGCGCTGTACACCTCAGGCACATGCCAGATCGTGCTGCTCTTGGAGCGGCGGGAAAAGCTCGCTTGAATACTTGCCTCGCGCTCAAACTGCAACTCGCTTCGAAAGCCTTCCACAAAGCCATCAATTTGCTCGGTCATGGCCTTCAAAAATGGGGTGAGCTTACCGTGAGGTGCCCAGTACTGGCTGGAAACCAGCATGAGTCCGATGGATGTCTTGCCCATGAGGAACTCGCGGTCGAGGTTGTGCCGTCCGATCTTGAGAATCACAGGAACCAAGTGCTCCACGTTATTGATCATGAGGGGCTTCTTGACCAAGTAGACCGAGCCAATCGAACCAGATTTGATGGGGCGCTCCGCATCGAATCCAAAGTAAATCTTCTCTGGCGGGTGGCCAAAGCTTTCTATCAAAGCATGCCGCGCCTCGGCTGCTGTCATGGGCGGCACATCTTCTTGAAATACGGCGAGCTCTTTGGCGATTTCTTCGGGAAGAAAGTCGGCCGTGGCGGCGGCAACCTGCGCCATCTTGATGAAAAACGGGCCGAACTCGCGCACCATCTGCGCCACGATCTGAGCCTGCGCACGATAGTCTTTGGGGTCGGCCTGAAAAAACGGACGAATGTAACGCAGCGCCTTGATTTGCCGGCGAATGATTTTGAGATCGCTTCGCACCACTTGAACTCGCCGCAGCAGCTTGTCCATGCGGTTTTGGTTGCTGTAAAAAATGTCTTTCAGCTCGTTGATCACCTCCACCAGCAGAGGTTCGTAGGTTTTGAGGATGAGCCGCGTGACATCCAATCCCAAATCGGCCAAACCTCTCAACTCAGGGTCTGACATCAACTCATGAAAAAACGCCCAAAACTCATCGACGATTTGCTGTGGCACGGGAATCGGCGAGCGAGCAACCGATTCGTTGATCACATAGCGAATCAGGCTTTCGGTGCTGCCCTCATTGGGCAACACATTGCGAGAGCGCAAATAGCTCGTGACGCGTCGAGTTTGTTCAGTCAGCGGGTGCTCATACAGCGCTTCAAAAATGCGATCAAGTTCTTCGCTAAAGCGCTCTTGGCTGATATGCTCCTCGCCGCCGAGCAAACTGGTGAGCGGAACAAAGGCTTTGATCACCTTTGCTGTGGAATTGGGTAGCTGGGCGGTCTGAATAGCCAACCCTTTGGCACCTCGCAAAATGCGCATGCCAGCCGATCGCACCGAGTTCAGAGGCCCTCCCAATTCGGCAGGCCGATCCATTTGAGCCGCTGTGCCTAGAGTTTGGGGGGCAGCAGCAAGCTTGGCAGTCCGAACCCGCCGCTTGGGGGCAGATGCCTTGAGCGGTCGCGCAATTCTGGGTTTGCTGGCAGCGCTGATTGGAGGCGCAGAAGACATGAATACTGAGGAACACAGCCATTGCTGAATGGATTCAAATTATGGTCAGTAAAGGCTTTGCGCCCAGCGCGTTCACAGCCAATTTTGTGCGCCCAAGAATCTGGAGATGCTTCAACAGCGACCCGGTGACGGTGCCAATTGAGCAATGATTGGCTTGTCAATTCATGGGCTTCTGCCCCAATTACTCCGATTCCGAATAGCCATACAACCAAGGCATGCCCAGCACCTGCGTG
>JBJTSL010000249.1:0-2024 GCA_046076625.1 Allobrachymonas sp. | reverse complement strand
AACAATTGCGCGACGCTCTCACAAAGCTACAGCTCAATGATTCGGCGCTGCGCTTTGAGCCCGAGGTGTCCCAGGCGCTTGGCTTCGGTTTCCGTTGCGGCTTTTTGGGGCTGCTTCACATGGAAATTGTTCAGGAGCGTCTGGAGCGCGAATTTGACCAAGACCTCATCACGACGGCGCCGAGTGTTGTGTACGAGGTGCTCACCGGCGGCAAGGATCCGGAGACCCTGCTTGTAGAAAACCCCTCGAAAATGCCCGAAGTCGCGCGCATTGCTGAAATCCGCGAGCCGATTGTGGAGGTGCATGTTTATGTGCCACAGGAGTATGTGGGCTCGGTGATGACGCTGGCTAACCAAAAGCGGGGCGTGCAGCTCAACATGGCATACAAAGGCCGCCAAGTGGTGCTCACGTATGACATGCCGCTGGGCGAGATCGTGCTGGACTTTTTCGACAAGCTCAAATCGGTGAGCCGGGGCTATGCTTCGATGGACTATGAATTCAAAGAATACCGGGCCTCGGATGTGGTCAAGGTCGATATGCTGCTCAACTCTGACAAGGTGGACGCCTTGTCCATCATCGTTCACCGTACGCAAGCCACTTATCGCGGCAGAGCCGTGGCCGCGAAAATGCGCGAGATCATCAGCCGCCAAATGTATGATGTGATCATCCAAGCGGCCATTGGCGGCAACATCATTGCGCGTGAGACAATCAAGGCCTTGCGTAAGAACGTGCTCGCTAAATGCTACGGCGGCGACATCACGCGCAAGAAAAAGCTCTTGGAAAAGCAGAAGGCGGGTAAAAAGCGCATGAAGCAAATCGGTACGGTGGAAGTGCCACAAGAAGCGTTTTTGGCTATTTTGCAGGTGGAAGAGTAATGTCCAGTCAGTTGTTGAAAGTCATGCCCACAGTCACCACGGCGGTGCTGGGTGCATTTGTGGCCTATTGCGCAGCTTGGTATTTCAATGCACTGCAAAGCAATTTCTCCTTGATCTTGTTCATTGCGACGCTGGTAACGGGCGTGTACTGGTTGCTGGAACGCTTCATCTTCTTGCCGCAGCGGGCGCAAGCTGCGGCTGCGATTGAAGAGCAGGCCATTGCTCGTCAAGCGGAGTTGGCCAAAATGGGCATCAGCAAGACGGAAACGCACCATCAAGAGATGGTGGCCTCCAAAGATGCGGTGCTTCATCAGCCTTGGTGGCTGGACTGGACGGCTGGCTTGTTCCCAGTGATTTGTATCGTGTTTTTGCTGCGCTCATTTTTGTTTGAGCCGTTCAAGATTCCCACAGGCTCGATGATTCCCACCCTGCAAGTGGGTGATTTGATCTTGGTCAACAAGTACACCTATGGCGTGCGACTGCCGGTGATCAACAAGAAGATCATCGGTATGAACCAGCCCGCGCGCGGCGATGTGATGGTGTTTCGCTACCCGCCTGACCCGAATGTGGATTACATCAAGCGGGTGATCGGACTGCCCGGCGATGAGGTGAGCTACACCAATAAAGACTTGCGCGTGAACGGACAACTCGTCAAGCGCGAAAAGCTGCCAGACTTTTTTGATGAAACGCAGACCACCTACATCCCGCAGTTTGAGGAACAACTCCCCGGCTACGACAAGCCGCACAAGCTCTTGATTTATCCGAATGCGACCTTGGGCAACTCGCCCTTGATGAAATTCCCTTATTTTGAAAATTGCAATTACAGTATCGAGGGTGTGAGTTGCAAAGTTCCGGCTGGGCACTATTTCATGATGGGTGACAACCGCGATAATTCGCAGGATTCGCGCTACTGGGGGTTCGTGCCCGAGCAAAACATTGTAGGCAAAGCCTTTTTTGTTTGGATGAATTTTGGTAATCTACGCCGTATTGGCTCTTTTGATTGATTGGTCAGCGCTGCAAGTACAGCCAGAAAGTGAACTATGAAACTCAAACAACGTGGAATTTCTTTGATCAGTTTGCTGTTTGTGGGTGTTGTCTTGGCGTTTGTGGGCGTCGTTGGTGCGCAAGTGGCACCTACATTGGTGGAAT
>JBJTSL010000248.1:0-2768 GCA_046076625.1 Allobrachymonas sp. | reverse complement strand
ATGCCAAGGCTTGATCAAGCTGCGCCAGCGGGCGCTTGCTGGATAAATTTGCACCCAAAGCATTCATGCTGCGTTCGGCTGCTTCTGCGGAGCTGACTGCTTCTGCATCTGTTGCATGCACGATGGCGAGTTTGCGCATGCCCAAAGTCTCCGCATGGCGAATCACCGCCATACCTTGCTCGCTATCGCCGGGGCGAATGAAATAGAGCGATGGGAAGTTCGCGCCATGCAATTCATCGCTGGAGGTTTGGGGCGCGAAGACAATCACGTTGCCGTCTTTGATGACTTCATTAACGGCTGTGGTGGCCGCTGTGCCATAACTGCCAAACAACGCAAATGCTCCGGATTGAATCAGCTTTTGGGCATTGGCCTTGGCAGTGGCAGCATTGCCAGCATCATCCATGCTGACCAAATTGATGGTACGGCCATTGATGCCACCTGCTGCATTGATACGCTCGAAATACAGTCGCGCGCCTTGATGAAAAGGCAAAGCCAAGGTGGCGGCAGCGCCCGTGAGCGCCGTGGTTTGGCCAATCGTGATGCTGGTTTTGCTCACGCCATCAGTTATTTGCGCCCAAACCGAGCTGAAGCCAGCGCTCCAGCCGATGGAGGCTGCCATCAGCATAAATCCGATCTTGCGTCTTGTGATTGGTGTATTCATATGACCCACCTGACTCCTCATCAACAGGCGCAATGATGCACCTAAGTCTCCAGCCTGAAGACGCGGGTTTCCCTCTGCAAACTTTGCGGCTGGCTGACGACAACGCCTTTCTTGTCTTATGACTACACTCATGGTATGGCTGATGCCGCGATTCCAATTCACGTCGTGGGCGCATGCCCACATGATTGCCCTGACACTTGCAGCTTTGTGACCGAGGTGCAGGATGGCATTGCCACCAAAGTGCGCGGCAATCCTGAACATGCGCATACGGCGGGCGCACTTTGCGCCAAGGTGAGCAAATACACCGAGCGCACCTATCACCCGGAGCGCTTGGCTTTTCCGATGAAACGCGTGGGCAAGAAGGGCGAAGGGAAGTTTGAGCGCGTTTCTTGGAATGAAGCGCTGGACGATATTGCTGCGCGATTGAAAATGATTGCTGCGCGTGATCCGCAAGCCATCCTGCCGTACAGCTATGCTGGCACGATGGGCTTGGCGCAAGCGGAAGGCATGGCCGCGCGGTTTTTTAATAAGATGGGTGCATCGTTTTTAGATCGTACGATTTGCTCCTCGGCGGGCACTGAGGCCTTGGTGCACACGCTGGGCGGCAAAGTCGGTATGAAGGTGGAATTCTTCGCTGAGAGCAAACTCATCATCATCTGGGGCAGCAACTCCATCACCAGCAATTTGCATTTTTGGCGGCATGTGCAAGAGGCCAAGCGGCTGGGGGCGCGCGTCTGGTGCATTGATCCGCGCCGCTCGGAGACGGCGGAGAAATGCCACGCGCATATTCAACTTTTGCCCGGCACAGATGGGGCGCTGGCGCTTGCCATCATGCACGAACTGATTAAGTATGATTGGCTGGATCATGAATACATTGCGCAGCACACGCTGGGCTGGGAGGCATTGCGCGAACGCGCCTTGCTATGGAATCCGGAGCGTTCGGCGCAGGTGTGTGGCGTGCCAGCGGCACAAATCATTGCTCTGGCCAAGGAGTACGGTGAGGCAGCCAAGCGCGGCGAACCGGTGGCGATTCGGCTGAACTATGGCATGCAGCGTGTGCGTGGCGGTGGCAATGCGGTGCGGGCGGTGGCGAGTTTGCCAGCGTTGGTGGGCGCTTGGCGGCATCGGGCGGGCGGTGTGTTGCTGTCGTCATCGGGCATGTTTCCCGTGCAGCGGCAAGCATTGTTTCGACCCGATTTACTGGCGGGCAAAACGCCGCGCACGATCAACATGATTTCAATTGGCGATGATTTGCTGCGTGAATCGTCAAAAGACTTTGGCGCGAAGATTGAAGCGCTCGTTGTGTACAACAGCAATCCCGTCGCCGTCGCTCCCGATTCATCCAAGGTGGTGCAGGGCTTTGTGCGAGAAGATTTGTTCACCGTTGTGCTGGAGCATTTCCAAACCGACACCGCCGACTACGCCGACTATTTGCTCCCCGCCACCACGCAGCTTGAGCATTGGGATGTGCATTTGAGCTATGGCCACACCGATGTGTTGCTCAATCAGCCTGCGATTGCGCCGCTCGGCGAATCTAAGCCCAACACAGAAATCTTTCGCGAGCTCGCCAAGCGTTTGGGCTACACCGAGCCTTGCTTTGCAGACGATGATGAAACGCTGTGCCGCACGGCGTTTGCTCGCCAAGTGGATTTTGATGCGCTCTTGAAAGATGGCTTTGCTACGCTGCGCATCCCCGATGCGCCATTCGCGCAAGGCGGCTTCCCCACCGCTTCGGGCAAGTGCGAATTTGCAAGTCCCATGTACGGCATTCCCGATCATCTGCCAAACTATGAATTGCCTGAGGCCAGCAGCGCGTATCCACTGGCCATGATTTCGCCACCCGCGCGTAATTTCCTCAATTCCACCTTCGTGAATGTGAAAAGCCTGCGCGATATGGAAGGCGAGCCGCTCTTAGAAATCTCTGCACAGGATGCAGCAGCGCGGGGCATCGTGGATGGTGCAGAAGTCAAAGTCTTCAATGAGCGCGGTGCGTACCACTGTAAAGCGCAGATCACGAATCGAGCCCGCGAAGGCGTGGTCAACGGCCTAGGCATTTGGTGGCGAAAGCTCGGGCTTCGCGGCACGAATGTGAACGAGCTGACCAGTC
>JBJTSL010000247.1:0-6350 GCA_046076625.1 Allobrachymonas sp. | reverse complement strand
TGGCTTCCATTTGACGAGCGGCGTACCGAAACCCACCGAAAAACGCCTCACCTGTACGCCGCAGGCCACGGCAACACGGTAATGGCCGTATTCATGGATGGCGATCAACACCCCCAAGGCAAAAATAAAGGCAACAACGGTCAACATGCAAATTCTTTCAAACCCACTTCTGGGCAATGCTTTCTGCAGCGCGGCGACTGGTCTGGTCCAAGCCCAACAAATCCTCCACAGACTCAGATTTGGAGGGAGTAACTTGGTTCAGAGTTTCCACATTCAAGGAGTGAATCTGGTCAAAGCGAATCCGCCCGTCCAGAAACGCCGCCACCGCCACCTCGTTGGCTGCATTGAGAACCGCGCAAGTGCCTTCCGGTGCACGCATCGCATCCCAAGCGAGAAACAAACCCGGAAAACGTACCCGATCAGGCGACTCAAACGTCATCGCGCCCAGTTTGGAAAAATCCAGCACCGGCGAACCACTGTGAATCCGCTCAGGCCACGACAGACCGTAGGCAATCGGCGTGCGCATATCAGGCGTGCCCAATTGCGCCACCACCGAGGTATCGGTGTACTGCACCATGGAATGGATGATCGACTGCGGATGAATCACCACATCAATCTTCTCGGGCGGCATGCCAAACAAGTAATGCGCCTCAATCACCTCCAGCGCCTTGTTCATCATGGTGGCCGAATCCACCGAAATCTTGCGCCCCATGACCCAGTTCGGATGCGCCACAGCTTCACTCGGCGTGACATCGCGCAGCGTCGCCACATCGCGCGTGCGAAACGGGCCACCCGATGCAGTGAGGATGATCTTGTGAATACGCCGCGCCCAAGTGCCCGGGTCTTCAGGCAGGCTTTGGAACACGGCGGAATGCTCACTGTCAATCGGAAGCAGCATGCCGCCACCGTCTTTCACCGCTTGCATGAACAGCGCACCGCCGACAACCAGCGCTTCTTTGTTGGCCAGCAGCAAGCGCTTACCTGCACGGGCTGCAGCGAGTGACGGCGGCAAACCCGCCGCGCCCACAATAGCCGCCATCACGGTATCTGTTTGCGCATCAGATGCTATGCTTTCAATAGCGTCCTGCGAAGATTCTATGCCGGCAAACTGCCCGTTCTGCTTCAGAATATCGCTCAATTGCGCGGCACTGGCCGCATCTTGCATCACCACGCGCGTCGGTTTGAACTGCGCCACTTGCGCCGCCATCTCGTGCACATTCGTGTTCGCCGACAAGGCATACACCTCAAACAAATCCGGATGCCGAGCAATCACATCCAGCGTGCTTTTGCCAACCGAGCCTGTGGACCCCAAAATCGTGACGCGCTGTTTTCTCATCATGCCCACTTCAAGCCAGCGAATACAGCATCATGCCTAGCGGCAGTGTGGGCAAGAGTGCATCCACGCGATCAAGCACGCCGCCGTGCCCTGGCAGCAGGCCGCTTGAGTCTTTCACACCGGAGCTGCGCTTGACGAGGGACTCCACCAAATCGCCCACCACGCTCATTGCCACCATCAACATCGCGCCCAAAATCACCAGCAACCAGCCTTGGCCACGCAGCAGCTTTTGATAGAGCGAGAGCGAATCGGCAAAACTCGGAGTCCACTGCGCCCACACCACGGCCAGCACCAGCACAGCCGCCATGCCGCCATACACCCCTTCCCAGCTCTTGCCCGGACTGATGGCATGCGCCAGCTTCTTCTTGCCAAAGCGCCGCCCCGCGAAATACGCGCCAATATCGGCCACCCAGACCGTGACCAGCATTGAGAGCAAAAAGTTGATGCCCATCAGACGCGCCTGCACCACCGCCAACCAAGCGAGCGAGAGCAGCAGCAAACCAACCGACACACGCCACCACGCAGGAATGCGCTGCCATGCACCCACGCCACGCGCAATCAGCCAGATGCCCAAGGCAATCCATGCCGTGCCAGCAAACAGCCAGAGCAGCGGCAGCTTCATGCTGGGCCAACCGAGTTTCCACATCACCGCGCAAAAGCCCAAGCCCTCCAGCGCTGTGAGCCAAGCGAGTTTGCCGTGGTAGCCGTTCAAGCGCCCCCATTCCCAGCAGGCCAGCGTGATCAGCACCAAAGTCACGGCCATAAACCATGCGGGCTGCTGCGCGAACAAGGCAGGCAGCAAAATGGCCAGCAAGACCACGGCGGTGATGATGCGTTGGCCGAGCATCAGGCTGCCTGCAAGTGGGATTTCACTTGCTCTGATATTTGCTCGGAGATTTTTCCGAAGCGCCGCTCACGCCGCGCATACTGCGCCAGAGCTGCGTCCAAGGCTGCCTCATCAAAATCCGGCCACAGCTTGTCTGAAAACACCAGCTCGCTGTAAGCACATTGCCAGAGCAAATAATTGCTGATGCGCAGCTCACCCCCCGTGCGAATGAGCAAATCCGGGTCGCCGCAATGGGCGGTCACCATGTGCTGGCTGAGGGCGTCTTCTGTGATCGCGTGCCCCGATGCAGCCACGCGCTGCGCAGCCTGCACAATGTCCCAGCGGCCACCATAGTTGAAGCACACATTGAGCAAAATCTTGCTGCTGCCGTGCGTCAAGCTCTCAGCCTGAGCAAAGCCGGCGCGCACGCGCTCCGAGACTCGTGAGCGATCGCCCAAAAACAGAATCTTCACGCCGCTCTCATGCATGGGCTTGACCTCATGCGTGAGTGCAGAGGCCAGCAAATCCATCAGCCCCGAGACTTCATCTTGTGGACGATTCCAATTCTCCGAGGAAAATGCAAACACTGTGAGCACCTTCACGCCCCGCGCCTCACAGGCCCGCACACAGCGGCGCAACGACTCCACACCCTGCCGATGCCCCGCCACACGCGGCAGATAGCGGTTTTTCGCCCAGCGGCCATTGCCGTCCATGACGATTGCGATGTGGTTTGGTATGCTCATGGACTACTAATTTGATAGCAAACTATACAGATTTCATGCCAGCGCAGTATTGATTTAGCAATGAAATCTATCTGGCAGCTGCTTCATATCGCCAAGATTTCTTTTTCCTTGTCGGCCACCAACTTGTCCACCTCGCCGATGTATTTGTCGGTGGTTTTTTGTACATCGGTGTCCGAGCGCTTTTGCTCATCTTCGGAAGCGAGCTTGTCTTTCACCATTTTTTTGACGCCTTCCAGCGCATCGCGGCGCAGGTTGCGAATGGCAATCTTGGCGATCTCACCATCGTTGCGCACGAGTTTTGTCATCTCCTTGCGGCGCTCTTCGCTCATCGGCGGCATCGGCACGCGGATCAAATCTCCCATCGAAACGGGGTTGACCCCCAGGTCACTGTCGCGGATCGCTTTTTCCACCTTCGCGCCCAAGCCTTTTTCCCAAGGCTGCACGCTGATCGTGCGGTTGTCCAGCAGGGTGATATTGGCCACTTGGTTGAGCGGCGTGGGGTTACCGTAGTAATCCACCGTGATCGAATCCAAAATAGCGGGGTTGGCACGGCCCGTGCGGATCTTGCCCAAGTTGTGCTTCAGCGACTCAATGGACTGCCCCATTTTGATTTCGGTATTTTTTTTGATGTCTGCAATGCTCATAGCGGCTCCTTCAATTCGAACTTCAACAGTTTTCAAACATGCACATACAACGTGTATCTCACACATGAACGAGGGTGCCTTCATCTTCACCCATCACCACCCGCCTCAAACCGCCTGCCTTAAAGATGGAAAACACCTTGATCGGCAGCTTCTGGTCGCGGCACAGCGCAAACGCCGCCGCATCCATCACGCCCAGGTTTTGCTGCATGGCTTGGTCAAAGCTGAGTTTGGCATAGCGCGTGGCGCTCAGGTCTTTTTTCGGATCAGCGGTGTACACGCCATCGACTTTCGTGGCCTTGAGCACAATCTCCGCGCCAATTTCTGCGCCGCGTAGCGCGGCTGCGGTGTCGGTGGTAAAAAAGGGATTGCCTGTGCCCGCCGCGAAAATCACGCACTTGCCCTCCTCCAAATACTGCAAGGCTTTAGGGCGCACATAGGGCTCGACCACTTGGTCAATGTTGATCGCGCTCATCACGCGTGCGGTCATGCCGGCGTTGTTCATTGTGTCGGCCAGCGCCAGAGCATTCATCACCGTAGCCAGCATACCCATGTAGTCTGCCGTAGCTCTGTCCATACCCACCGAGCCACCGGCTACGCCGCGAAAAATGTTGCCGCCGCCAATGACCACCGCAACCTGCACACCCATCTCCGCCACTTCTTTGATCTCACCCACCATGCGCACAATCGTCGCGCGGTTGATGCCAAATGCATCATCACCCATCAAGGCTTCACCCGAGAGTTTGAGCAAAATTCGCTTGTGCACGGGTGCGGTCATGGGCTGGGCTCCTTGTTGTGGCAGTTAAACCCTCCAATTATCGGCGATTTGGGGCGCGTTTATCAGATTCAGGCGAGGAACAAGGCTTGCAAGTCGCTCAGAAAATCCAGCCCGCGCGCGGTGGGGCGCACAGTGCGCAAATCGCGGGTGATCAAGCCCTTCGCCTCAGCCTCCTCCAAAGGCTTTTGGATGGCAGTGAAAGCCAAACCTGTGCGCTCAGAAAAATCGGTCAAAGCAAAGCCACCTGTGAGCCGCAGCGCATTGAGCATGAACTCAAACGGCAAGTCTGCGCGAGCGACTTCAGTTTCCTGCACCATACAGTCCCATGGATTGCTTGATAAAGCTTTGTCCATGTACATCTTCGGCTCTCGTGCTTTGACTTGGCGCATCACGCGATGGGCAAAACTCAGCTTGCCGTGCGCGCCAGCGCCAATGCCGAGGTAATCCCCAAACTGCCAGTAGTTGGTGTTGTGCAAACAGCGTTTTTGGGCTTTAGCGAACGCGCTGATTTCATAGCGCTCCAAGCCTTGCGCGGCAGTCAATTCACTGATGCGATCGAGCATGTCATAAGCCTCGTCATCGACCGGTAGATTCTTCGGCGTGAACTTGGCGAAATAAGTGTTGGGTTCAATCGTCAGGTGATAAATGCTGATGTGGGGCGGTTGAAAGCTTAAAGCGGTTTGAATGTCTCGCTCACATTCAGCCAGCGTTTGACCGGGTAAGGCATACATCACATCGATATTGAAGGCATCGAAATTCATTGCAGCCTCTTCAATCGCTGCCTTGGCTTGGTCAGCGTTATGCACACGCCCGAGCGTCTTGAGGTGGGCATCGTTGAAGCTCTGCACACCGATGGACAGGCGCGTCACGCCTGCCTGCCGGAAAGCTTTGAATCGATCTTTCTCAAACGTACCCGGATTGGCCTCTAGCGTGATCTCGCAGCCGGCTTCCAATCTCAATCGCGCGCGCATCGCACCGAGCAACTCGTCAATACTTTGCGGAGAAAACAAGCTCGGCGTACCGCCGCCGATGAAGATGCTGTGCACCGTACGCCCCCAAATCAAGGGCAGGCTCATGTCCAGATCAGCAATGAGCGCAGCCAAATACCGCTGCTCAAGGTCTGGGTTCACTCCGCCCAGCATCTCATGCGAATTGAAATCGCAATACGGGCATTTCTTCAAACACCAAGGCAAGTGAATATAGAGCGAAAGCGGAGGCAGGCTTGAGAGGCGCAGCGTGCCTTCGCGCATATAGTGTTGGATGTCTTTCATTGCGCCACATCTTCCACCATTCGACCATCTCGAAACACAATGCGCCGCTTCGCCCAAGCCGCCACATCATGCTCATGCGTCACGAGCACCACGGTCATCCCCTGCTGGTTGAGCTCGGTGAGCAGTTTCATGATGTCTTCGCTGGTTTGGCTGTCTAGCGCACCCGTGGGCTCGTCGGCCAAAATGAGCTGCGGGTGGTTGACCAAGGCACGCGCAATCGCCACGCGCTGCTGCTGGCCGCCAGAGAGCTCGGCAGGCGTGTGATCCATGCGCTCGGCCAAGCCCACGCGGGCGAGCGCGGCTTTGGCTTTGACTTTGCGCACATCGCCTTTGATGCCCGCATAGACCATCGGTAGCTCAACATTTTCAAGCGCACTGGTGCGGGGCAGCAAGTTGAATTGCTGAAAAACAAAACCAATACGGCGATTGCGAATGGAGGCGAGTTGATCACCTCGCATGCTTTCAACGCTTTCGCCTGCGAGGCGGTATTCACCACTCGTGGGCAAATCCAAGCAACCCAAAATATTCATGAGCGTGGATTTACCCGAACCCGATGCACCCATGATGGCGACGAATTCTCCTTCCTCAATGTCCAGCGACACCCCGCGCAGCGCATGCACGGTCTGGTCGCCCATGGTGTAGACCTTGCTCAGCTCGCGCGCCTCGATCAGGGCCATGGTCGCCGTCCGGGCCGGGGGTGATGGCAAGCGCCGCGAGGCGTCAGAAAGGCAGGCGCGGGCCGGCGGCCGGCCGGG
>JBJTSL010000246.1:0-5152 GCA_046076625.1 Allobrachymonas sp. | reverse complement strand
GGTCTTGAAACACCACTTGCAACGATTGCCGCAGGTCTTGATCAAACCGCATAGACGCTATGTTTTCAATAGCATTTGGTGCAGTTTTCATGCCGGGCGAAGGCCGATTTCGCTCATAAAATACCTGCCCTTGCATGCTGGAGGCAGGCAACAAACCCAACAAGGCCAGGGCGATCGTTGACTTGCCTGAACCCGATTCGCCGATGATGCCAAACGTCTGCCCTTGTCGCAAAGTTAACGACGCTTGCTGCACGGCAACGAATTCACCTTTTTTGAACCAGCCCTTGAAGCCGCCCAGCGGCTTGGGATAGGTGATGCGAAGCGTCTCGCCTACGATCATGGGCGCGGCATCATGCGTTGCTGGCAGCACATCGCGCACCGGTCTGCTCGCCAGCAGGCGCTGAGTGTAGGCATGCTGCGGGTGGGCCAACACCTCACTCACCGCACCTTGCTCCACGAGATGACCTTTTTCCATCACCGCGATACGATCCGCAAACTTGCGCACCATGTTCAGATCATGTGTGATGAGCAAGACGGCCATGTGGCGTGTTTTTTGCAGTTCGCCAATGAGATTCAGGATTTGCAGGCGCAGCGTCACATCCAGCGCGGTGGTCGGCTCATCGGCCAGTAGCAATTTGGGCGAGCAGGCGAGCGCCATGGCAATCATCGCGCGTTGGCGCTGGCCGCCGGAGAGCTGATGCGGAAACTGCGCCGCGCGGCGCTCAGGCTCGGGAATGCCCACTTCGATGAGCAATTCCATCGCTTTGGCATGCGCCTCTTGCTTGGAAACCGCTTTTTTCAGCTCAATGATTTCGGCAATCTGCCGCCCAATCGTCATCAAAGGATTGAGGGCCGTCATCGGCTCTTGGAAGATCATGGCGATATCGTCGCCGCGCAAGTCTTCCAGCTCAGGCTCTGGCATGGCGAGCGTGTCGCGCCCATCAAACAAGGATTGGCCGGTGATGGTGGCGTTCAGCGCGAGGCGCAATAGGCTCAACGCTGTGACGGATTTACCAGAGCCAGATTCGCCAACGAGCGCGAGTTTCTCACCCGCAGGGATGGAGAAGCTGATCCCTTTGACGACTTCTTTGCCGCCGAAGGAAACGCGCAGGTCTTTCACTTCAAGCAAGGCAGACACGCGCGGTGACGAGCCGCCTCTGGTCGCGCGCTCCCCTTCGGAGGGCTGCGCACCATGCGAAGCAGGGAGCGTGGGGGCTGTCACGTTTCAGCCTTTCTCGGATCAAGGGCATCACGCAGGGCATCGCCCATGAAAGTGAGCAGCAAAAGCGTTGAAACGAGCACGGCAAATGTGGCCAAGGTGATCCACCAAGCATCAATGCTGTTTTTACCAATGGCGAGCATTTCGCCCAGCGAGGGCGTGCCCGGCGGCACGCCCAGGCCCAGAAAATCCAGCGAGGTCAGCGCCAAAATCGCACCACTCATTCGGAAAGGCAAGAAGGTGATCACCGGTGTCAAGCTGTTGGGCAAGACATGCCGCGTGATGATCTGCCAGTGGCTTGCGCCTAAAGCGCGCGCCGCGCGCACGTAGTCCATCTGCCGGTTGCGCAAAAACTCGGCCCGCACGTAGTCTGACAAGCCCATCCAGCCAAACATGCTGAGCAAGAACAACAGCAAAATCACGCTCGGCTCAAACACCGCCGCAAAAATAATCAGCAAATACAGCTCCGGCATCGAACCCCAGACTTCAATGAAGCGCTGGAAGAACAGATCCGTCTTGCCTGCAAAATAGCCCTGAATCGCACCCGTGAGGATGCCCAGCAACACGCCAATCACGGTGAGCGCCAATGCAAACAACATGCTCACGCGAAAGCCATAGAGCAATCTTGCCGCTACATCGCGGCCCCGATCATCGGTACCCAGCCAGTTGTCACGTGACGGTGGCGCGGGGTTCGGTGCTTTGGCGTAGTAGTTGAGCGTGCTGTGGTGATACGGGTTGATCGGCATCAGGGCGAAATTACCCTCTTTGGCAAACTGCTCTCTGACGAAAGGATCAAGGAAATCCGCATGGGTTTGAAAATCGCCGCCCACCGCCGTTTCAGGCACGTTTTGCACCATGGGAAACAGCCATTGGCCGTTGTAGCGGGCCATCAAGGGCTTGTCGTTAGAGACGACTTCCGCGACGAGGCTGAGCAAAAAAAACGCCAAGAGAACGATCAAGCTCCAATAGCCCAAGCGATTGCGCTTAAAGCGCCGCCAAGCGCGACGTGCAGGAGAGGCGGAGACTGTGCTCATTCGAACTTCACCCGCGGGTCGATCAACACATACGAAAGATCAGAGATGAGTTTCGTCACCAAGCCAATCAGCGTGAACAAATACAAGGTGCCGAGCACCACGGGATAGTCTCTTCGAATGACCGCCTCGTAGCCCAGCAGCCCCAAGCCATCGAGAGAAAACAGCGTCTCGATCAGCAACGCTCCGGCAAAGAATGCGCCAATAAACGCGGCTGGAATGCCAGCCCCGATTTGCAGCATCGCATTGCGAAACACATGGCCATAGAGCACGCGGCGCTCAGGCAAGCCTTTGGCACGCGCCGTGATCACGTATTGCTTGCGAATTTCTTCGAGAAAAGAGTTCTTGGTCAGCATCGTCACCGTGGCAAAGCTGCCAATCACCATCGCCAACACGGGCATGGCAATATGCCAGAGGTAATCCACAATCTTTGCCCCGAGCGACAGCGTTTCCCAATTGCTTGACGTCAAGCCCCGCAGCGGAAACCATTGCAACTGCCCGCCAAACACCACGAGCAAAAACACACCCAGCACAAAGCCCGGGATTGCATAGCCAATGAGCACGATCAGCGTTGTCCACAAATCAAAGCCGCTGCCCGCGCGCACGGCTTTTTTGATACCTAGCGGGATCGAGATCAAATACGTCAGGAAAAACGTCCACAGCCCCAGCGAGATGGAGACCGGCAATTTTTCTTTGATTAAATCCCACACGGGCTTGTTCTGAAAGAAGCTTTTGCCCAAATCAAAGCTGAGGTATTGCTTGAGCATGATCCAGAAGCGCTCGGGTGCGGATTTATCAAAGCCATACAGTGCCTTGATCTCGGCCAAGCGCTTGGCGTCCACGCCCTTGTCGCCCCGGTATTCAAAACCAAAGCCCGCGCCTTCCGCGCCACCGGCTTTGGCTGCCCGCGCTTCCGCCATGTATTGCTCCACCGGCCCGCCGGGCACGAATTGAATCACCACAAAGGTGAGCAAGAGCACGCCAAACAGCGTGGGAATCATCAGCAGCAGGCGCTTGAGAATATAGGCCAGCATGATTTACTTAGCCCACCATGTGTTGATCAGCCAGCCATCGGCTCGTGCATAAGGCGGCATCGGCTCTTTAAAGCTAAGTTTTTGTGCTGCATAGGCCACGTTGTGCTGCGTGCTGCTCCATTGCGGAATGAAGTAATGGCTGTGCGCGATCACGCGCTCCAGCGCCTTGCAGGCGGGCAAGAGCTCGGCCTTGGTTTGCGCCGCCACCATTTTTGATACCAAATCATCCACCGCCGGGCTTTTCACCCCCGCGTAGTTGCCCGAGTCGGGCGTGTCTGCCGCTTTGCTGCCGAAAATCTCCACGTATTCTTGGCCGGGCGTGTGTGTGCCTTGGAAAGCAATCACGATCATGTCGAAATCAAACTTTTGCAGGCGGGTTTGATACAGCGCAAAGTCCACCACGCGCATGCGCAACTCGATGCCGATTTTGGCCAGATTGCGCACCATCGCGCTGTGCGTGCGCGAGCCCGCCTCGGAGCTGTCGAGCAGCTCAATCACCAGCGGCTCGCCTTTGGCATTCGTCATCTTGCCGTTTTTCACCGTGTAGCCCGCATCGCCGAGCAGCTTCATGGCTTGGCGCAGATTCTCGCGCAAGCGGTCTTGACCGTCACTGTTGGGCGGTTGCGTCATTGCGCCAAAAGCTGCCGCCGGAATTTTGCCGCGCCAAGGCTCCAGCAAGGCCAGCTCTTGCGCCGAGGGCATGCCAGTGGCTTGGCAGTCCGTGTTGCCAAACAGGCCGTTGACGCGCGTATAGAGCCCATAAAACATCTGGCGGCTCATCCAATTGAAATCCATGGCCATGCCAATGGCTTCGCGCACGCGCGGGTCTTGAAACCGGGTTTTGCGGGTGTTGAAGATGTAGCTTTGGTAGCCCGTGGGCAGCTTGTGTTTGAACTCACCTTTTTTCAAGCGCCCATCGTCAAAGCGCTTGCCGCTCACGCGCCGCGCCCAATCGCCGGCGGAGTAAAACTGCATGAAATCAAATTCGCCCGCTTTCAGGCCCTCCAGCCGCGCCGTGTTGTCTTTGTAGATCTTGATGGTGATCTTGTCAAAGTTGGCTTGGCCGCGGTTCACATTCAGGTCTTTGCCCCAGTACTGCGGATCGCGCACATAGCTGACGTCTTTGCCAAAATTCACTGGACCGATTTTGTAAGCCCCGCTGCCAATCGGCACGTCCATCACCACTTGGTCAAATGGCTTGCGTTTGCCCTCTTTGTCCAGCCCCCAATCTCGGCTAAAGATAGGAATGCCGCCCACCGTCAGCGGCAGCTCGCGGTTTTTCTTCTTGAAATTGAAGCGCACCGTGCGCTCATCCAACACATCGATGCCGCTGACTTCTTCCAGCAAGGTGCGAAACGCAGGCCGCACGAACTTGCTGGAGAGCACCTCAAAGCTGTGCTTCACATCCGCCGCGAGCACCGGCTTGCCGTTGTGAAACTTCGCCGCCGCGCGCAACTTGAACACCGCGCTCATGCCATCGGTCGCGACCGTCACGTCTTCCGCCAGCAGCCCATAGCCCGTGCCCGGCTCATCCATGGCGCCCGTGAGCAGGGTTTCAAACAACAGCGAATCCAGATAAGCCGGCGCCGTGCCCCGAATCGTGAACGGGTTGTATTTATCAAACGTGCTCACCCGCAAATTGCTCACTGCCACCAGTTCCCCGCCTCGTGGAGCGCTCGGATTCACGTAATCAAAATGCGCAAAGCCAGCCGGATATTTGATGTCGCCCCAGAGCGAATAGGCATGCCCCGCCCAGACGGGCAGCGAAAAAGCAGCAAAAAGGCAGGCCAGGCCGAAACGAATCATGGTTTCATTGTGCCGCAAGACACCGTGTTTGTGCATGCGACAATGCCGCTCGATTGCAATTC
>JBJTSL010000245.1:0-7679 GCA_046076625.1 Allobrachymonas sp. | reverse complement strand
GCCTTGCTTTTGGCAGGTGCAGCGATTGCCGTGATCAAGAATCTCGTCACTGGCATCTTCAAGCCCGTGGTGATCGGCGCTGCTGTGGTCGCCAGCGCTTTGCTGCTCACCTTCGAAGCCAAGTTCTGGGGCGTGGTAGTGATGGGTGCTGCAACGATCATTCTCTTCTTCCTGCCGTGGCTTGATTACAGCCCTGTCAAATCGATTCGCTATCGCCCCACATGGCACAAATGGTTGTACGGTATCTTCGTGTTCAATTTCTTGATCTTGGGATACCTTGGTATCAAAGCGCCCGGTGTATGGGGCATCGTGTTGGGTCAAGACTTGGCTGCTCGCGTCTCCCAACTCGGCACATTGATTTACTTCGGCTTTTTCGTCTTAATGCCTGTGTGGAGTCGCATTGGTCCATTCAAGCAAGAGCCTGATCGCGTGACGTTTGAAGCGCACTGATTCAGGAAGACATCACATGAAAAAAATCATCCTTTCTCTTATCGCAGCGTTTTCCTTTACTGGTGCCATGGCTGCCAGCGAGGGTATCGCGTGGGACAAAGCCAATCCAAAAACGAATGACATGGCGGCTCTGCAAAACGGCGCCAAGATCTTCGTGAACTATTGCTTGAACTGTCATAGCGCCGCATTCATGCGGTACAACCGCTTGAAAGACATCGGCCTGACCGAACAGCAGATCAAAGACAATTTGCTTTTCACGACGGATAAGGTTGGCGAGACAATGAAGTCCAACATTGATCCGAAGCAGGCTAAAGAATGGTTTGGCGGCGTACCCCCAGATCTGACCGTGATTGCCCGCTCCAAAGCGGATGTCTCCAAAGGCTCTGGCGCGGATTACATCTACACCCTGCTGCGTAGCTATTATCGTGACGGCGACAAAGCCACCGGTTGGAATAACAAAGCTTTCCCCAATATTGGTATGCCCCATCCGCTGTGGGAATTGCAAGGCGAGCAAAAGCCGATCTACAAAACAGTGATGGTCAAAGGCAAAGAAACCCAGGAACTGGCGGGTTGGGAAATCGTCAAGCCCGGCACCATGACGCCCCTGCAATACCGCCAAGTCGTGAGTGATTTGGTGAGTTATTTGCAATGGATGGGCGAGCCCGCACAAAACCAGCGCGTGCGCATTGGTGTGTGGGTATTGATCTTCTTGGCTTTCTTTACCATCATTGCATGGCGACTGAACGCGTCATTCTGGAAAGACATCAAATAACCAACCGAACAAAAGCCTCGCTACGCACGATGCTTTTGTTTGGAAAAATCAGGGAAAAATCTTTGGCAGCGGCCTTTGATCTTTTCACGGATAGAGTGATCGGCTCCCGATCACTCTTTTTTACTTAAAGGAATCACCGACATGATGGTGCTTTATTCGGGTACAACCTGCCCTTTCTCCCACCGCAGCCGTTTCGTGTTGTTTGAAAAAGGCATGGATTTTGAAATCCGTGATGTGGACTTGTACAACAAGCCCGAAGACATCAACGTGATGAATCCTTATGGCCAAGTGCCGATCCTCGTTGAGCGTGATTTGATTCTCTATGAATCCAATATCATCAACGAATACATCGATGAGCGCTTCCCGCATCCTCAATTGATGCCTGGCGACCCTGTGGACCGCGCCCGCGTACGCTTGTTCTTGCTCAATTTCGAGAAAGAGCTGTTCACCAACGTGTCGATTCTTGAGAACCGCGCGATGAAGGGCAATGAAAAAGTGCTAGAGAAAGCCCGCGCCCACATCCGTGACAAGCTCACCCAGATGGCGCCCGTGTTCCTGAAAAACAAATTCATCATGGGCGACAACTTCTCCATGCTGGATGTGGCGCTCGCGCCGCTGCTCTGGCGCTTGGATTTCTACGGCATTGAGCTGTCAAAAAACGCTGCGCCCTTGCTCAAATACGCCGAGCGCATTTTCTCGCGCCCAGCCTACATCGAAGCGCTGACACCTTCTGAGAAAGTGATGCGCAAGTAATCCACTTGCCCTTCATACCAACCGTCCACAGCAAATGCTTCGGACGGTTTTTTTATGCCTTGCTGATACGGACTGTCGCATCTTTGCGTAGATGCAAATCAGGCAGCAGCTCAAGCCCCAAGCCGGGTTTGTTGTTGAGCGAAATCATGCCGTTCTTCACTGTAGGCAATTCGGTCACCAACTCTTTGTACCAACCGCTGTAGAACGCGCGCACGCTTTCTTGTATCAAGGCGTTTGGCGCATGGAGCGAGAGTTGCGTGGATGCAGCCCACACCACCGGCCCCGTGCAATCGTGTGGAGCGACGGGCAGTTGCCACGCATCAGCCATGGCAGCAATCTTGCGCGCTTCAGTCAAACCACCGCACCAACTCAGATCAAGCATCACGACACCCGCCACGCCGGTCTGCAGATAGTCCTTGAAGCCCCATTTGTAGGAGAGCGTTTCGCTCGCGCAGATCAAGGCATCGGTGTGCGGCGCATATTGCTTCAAGAGATCGAGCGAATCCATGCGAATCGCGTCTTCATGCCAGAAGGTGTTGAATGGTTTGAGCGCGCGCGCGATTTTTTGCGCCATGGGCAGCCGCCACAGGCTGTGGAACTCCACCATGATGTCCATACTATCGCCGACAGCTTGGCGAATCTTGCGAAAGGGCTCCAGCGCCTTATCCAAATCCCGGTCGCTGATGTACTGCCCATTGCTGGCCTCTGCCGCTGGGTCAAACGGCCAAATCTTCATCGCTTTGATGCCTTCGGATTGAAGGCTCAGCGCCAGCTCGTCCGCATGGTTTAAGAAACCTTCCAAGTCTTCATAAGGACCGGCTTTGTTCCCCAAACCCCAGTTCGATGTGTTTTGGTTTGTGGTGCTGCGCACATACTGATAACCAGCGCAGGTGTTGTAGATGCGAATGGCTGGCCGTGACTCGCCACCCAGCGCCACGCGCAAGGGCATGTTCGCCGCTTTGCCAAAAACATCCCACAGGGCAATGTCCACCGCGCTGTTGCCGCGCGTCTCCACGCCAGATCCGCGCCAACCAAGGTAGCCAGCAATGTCGATATTGCGCGCTTCGATCTGGCGCGGGTCTTTACCCAGCAATTTGGGGGCGACCCATTCGTGCAAATAAGCTTCCACTGCCGCTGCACCCATGAAGGTTTCGCCCAGGCCAACAAGCCCTTCATTGGTGTGCAAACGCACCCAAATGATGTTGGGAAATTCGCCAAGGCGGACGGTCTCTAGCTGGGTGATGTGCATACTTTCATTGTAGGGGTCTGGAGCATAGAGTGGGCGGCCAACTGCTGCCACAATAGCGTTGAGATGCGCAGGGCTGCTCATTGCGCTTTTGTTTAAGTACTATAATATTGATAGCACTCTACGCAGATTTTATGCCGGCGAATTGCCATTTTTGCCTTAAAAACCATGTCTGATTCAGTGTTGACAACCCCCATGATCTTGGTCGCTGGCTCGGCCAATCTGGATTTTGTGGTGCGCGCGGCTCACATTCCTGCCCCCGGTGAGACCGTGCTCGGGCGGGATTTTCAAACCTTTCCGGGTGGCAAGGGCGCCAACCAAGCCGTGGCCTGCGCCCGCGCGGGTGGCGCGAACACGGCCATGCTCGCAGCGTTCGGTGCAGACGATTTCGCTAAACCGCTCAAAGCCTCGCTCACGCAAGCGGGCATCACTTTGCATGAGGTGGTGAGCCATCAATGCACGGGTACGGCCTTCATTTGCGTGAGCAAGGAAGGCGAAAACGCGATCACCGTTGCGCCCGGTGCCAATGAGGATTTGCAGCCCGCACACTGGCAGCATGTGGCAAAAGCTCAGGCGATTTCGCACCTGCTCATGCAACTTGAGACGCCCGTACCCACCGTGTTGGCTTTCGCGCAGGCTGCACGTGCGCAGGGTGTACAAGTGGTGCTCAATGCCGCGCCCGCACGCGCTTTACCTGCTGAGCTTTTGAGCGCGATTGATCTTCTGATCGTCAATGAAGGCGAGTTGGCCGGCTTGGCAGGTGCTCAAGGCAGCCTGCAAGATCAGTTGCAGCGTATGGTGGCTCAAGGTATCGCCACCGTCATCGTCACGCTCGGGGCGCAAGGCTGCTTGGCCCTGCATCAAGGCCAGTTCGTGCAACAAGCCGCATTCAAGATTGAGGTTGTGGACACCACGGCCGCGGGCGACACATTTTGCGGTGCACTGGTGGCCTGTCTTGCGCAAGGCGCAGAGTTGTCAAAAGCCATGCAAACCGCATGCGCCGCCTCTGCGCTAGCCTGCACCAAACTCGGCGCGCAAAGCAGCATTCCCACTCGCGAAGAAGTCTCATCCTTTCTCGCACACCACTGCGTTTAACCCATGACAGCTTCCACTTTCCCCGTTATTTTCGATTCCGACCCTGGCGTGGACGACGCGATGGCGCTGTGCTTTGCACTGGCGCATCCGCGCAGCGAGCTGCTCGGCATCACCAGCACGTTCGGCAATGTGACGATTGGACAAGCAAGCGCGAATGCGCTGTATCTCACGCAGTTGGCAGGTCGCAGCATCCCTGTGGCGCAAGGCGCTGGAAAGCCTTTGGTCAAGCATACAGAAGCGCCGCCTGATTTCATCCATGGCGCAGATGGCTTAGGCAATCTGCCTTCGCGTCAAGCCAGCGATGGCCGCATGCTGGACAGCCGCAGCGCCGCGCAATTCATTGTGGACATGGCGCGCGTGCGCCCCGGCGAGGTCACGCTCGTGCCGGTTGGCCCACTCACCAACATCGCCGCCGCTCTGGTACTCGAGCCCAAGTTGCCGCAACTCGTCAAGCAGGTCGTGTTGATGGGTGGTTCAGTCAAAGAGGGCGGCAATGTTTCGCCTGTGGCCGAGGCGAATATTTGGAATGATCCACATGCGGCTGATGCGGTGTTCACCGCTGGCTTTGATCTGACCATGGTAGGGCTGGATGTGACCTACCAAGTCGTCGTGCCAGTGGCCATGATTGCGCAACTCGCGCAGCAGCACCGGCATCCGCTCACTGACACTTTGCTGCACGCCGTGCGCTTTTATGCCAATTTCTATGCGTCTCGCTTTCCAGCCTTGAAAGAGCAACCAGGATGCTTTGGCCATGATGTGATGGCCTTTATTGCGCTCTTGCATCCGGAGCTGTTTGGCTGGGCCAGTGGCAGGCTTCGCTGCGTGACAGAGGGCATTGCGCAGGGACAAACGATCTTGCATGACCGCTTGGCGCTGGACTTCCCGCAGCAGGGCTTTGGCGCAGAATTGCCGCTCTCACGTGCTTGCATGCAGGTGGATGTGGCCGCCGCGCTCAAAGTGTTCCACAATACGCTGTCATCCTCTTGGTTGTCTGCATGAATTCACTCGCTCTTCCCGTTGTTGACTACACCGCGCCCGATGCGCCCGCCCAGTTTTGCGAAAGCCTGCACCGCACTGGCTTTGGTGTGCTGAAAAACCATCCTTTGTCTGCTGAGTTGGTGCATGGCATTTATGCGGAATGGCTCGATTTTTTCCAATCCGATGCGGTGCATGGATATGCATGGGATCCCGTCAAGCTTGATGGCCATTTCTCCACCCAGGTGAGTGAAACTGCCAAAGGCAACGACATCCGCGACTACAAAGAGTTTTTCCACATCTTTCCTTGGGGGCGCTACCCCGCTGAAGTGAGCGATGCCGCGCAGCGCTACTACGCGCAGGGCAAAGATTTGGCCGCCACCTTGCTCAAATGGGTGGAAGACAATTCACCCCCCGACATTCGTTCGCGTTACTCCGTGCCGTTGGCCAGCATGATTGACGATTGCGAAGAAACGTTGCTGCGCGTGCTGCACTACCCACCACTCAACGGCGCGCAAGAGCCCGGCTCCATTCGAGCAGCAGCCCACACGGACATCAATTTGCTCACCATCTTGCCTGCCGCCACTGAGCCGGGTCTGCAAGTCAAAGGCCGTGGTAAGGATGTGCAATCTGACGAATGGATCGATGTGCCCTGCGATTTTGGTCTACTCATCGTCAACATTGGCGACATGCTTCAAGAAACCAGCGGCGGCTACTATCCGAGCACCGAGCACCGAGTGCTTAACCCGCAAGGCGAAGTCGCATTGAAAAGCCGCGTTTCACTGCCATTGTTTCTGCACCCACGCCGCGAGATTCGCCTTTCAGACCGCTATACGGTGGGCAGTTACTTTGAAGAGCGCATGCAGGAGCTGCGGCGTAAGGGCTGAAGCCCACTTTTTGCTAAATCTTGAGTTTTTAGCGTTCGCACCGTATTGGCGCGTAAATTGCTTTCTTTTGATGCATTTCGAAAAATCAGGCTATTTATGCAGTTTTTATATGCATAAATAGCTTCAAAACAGATCATCCAAAGAAAGACTCTCATGGAAGCACTCAAACAGGGCGCAGACACCCTCTTTATCTTGCTCGGCGCGATCATGGTCTTGGCCATGCATGCCGGTTTTGCGTTTTTGGAGCTGGGCACGGTGCGGCGCAAAAATCAAGTCAATGCACTCGTCAAGATCCTTGTGGATTTTTCGGTGTCCACTGTGGTGTATTTTTTGGTGGGCTACGGTGTGGCCTATGGCGTGAGTTTTTTCGTCGGGGCAGAAACCTTGGCGCAGAAGAATGGCTACGAGCTCGTGAAATTCTTCTTTTTGCTCACTTTTGCTGCAGCCATTCCCGCCATCATTTCAGGTGGCATCGCCGAACGCGCCAAATTTGGGTCACAGCTAATCGCCACTGCCGTGATCGTGGGTTTTGTCTATCCGTTCTTTGAAGGCATCGTATGGAATGGCGCATTTGGTATTCAAGAATGGATCAAGGCAACAACCGGTGAGAGCTTCCGTGATTTCGCGGGCAGTATCGTGGTGCATGCCGTGGGCGGCTGGATTGCTTTGCCAGCGGTGATCTTGCTGGGCGCACGCGCCAACCGCTACCGCAAAGATGGCACGCTGGCCGCTCATCCACCCTCTTCCATTCCCTTTCTCGCCCTCGGCGCGTGGATTCTCTGCGTCGGCTGGTTTGGCTTCAATGTGATGAGCGCGCAAAAGCTGGAAGGCATTAGCGGTTTGGTGGCGGTGAACTCGCTGATGGCCATGGTGGGCGGTACGCTGGCCGCGCTGCTGCTGGGCAAAAACGATCCCGGCTTTGTGCACAACGGGCCATTGGCCGGCCTCGTGGCCGTGTGCGCGGGCTCCGACATCATGCACCCGCTGGGCGCACTGGTGGTGGGTGCTGTGGCTGGAGCGATTTTCGTGGTGATGTTCACACTCACGCAAAACAAATGGAAGATTGATGATGTGCTGGGTGTTTGGCCGCTGCACGGCCTGTGCGGTACGTGGGGTGGCATTGCAGCCGGCATTTTTGGCAGCAAGGCACTCGGTGGCATGGGCGGCGTGTCGTTCACCGCGCAACTCATCGGCACGGCCATGGGCGTAGCATGGGCGCTGCTTGGCGGATTCGTGGTGTATTACGCTTTGAAAGCGACGATGGGATTGCGCTTGACTCAGGAAGAAGAGTTTGAGGGCGCGGATTTGACGATTCACAAGATTGGTATTTTGTTGCTGTGGGATGGGGAGATAGAAATTTCTTTCTCAACACACCGACCTGGGATGATTTAACCTTGTCCACCGCACTGAATGCCACATTCGGTTTAGGTTCTGCAGCTTTACACATTAATTATTACAAAGAGGTTCCTACCAATTTTGAATACAAGCGCATATTTATTAG
>JBJTSL010000244.1:0-3140 GCA_046076625.1 Allobrachymonas sp. | reverse complement strand
TGCACTTCGGTAAACCAATCTTGTGCTCCGCGCAGATGACTCGACAAGCCCCCCAGCCAAGCTAATACTGCGCGAAGCGCTATTGAAAACGTAGCATCCTCCAAAGGCTCAAACCAGCGCTCCATGCCACCATGCAGCGCGTTGTATTCCACTGGCTGCCAATGCGCCCGATGCGGCACACTCTGCACATCCGCGCCAGACACCACACAACTGCCATGCCGCCGCGAGCGATATTTGCCGCCATCTTTCAAATAATTGTCTGCCCCTAGGTAATTCCAAGACGCATTCAACGCCTGCAAATCATTGAGTAAGCAACCGGAGAGTTGAGCCACATCCGCTGCAGGCAAGAGCGCAAAGCCTTGCTGCTTTAAGGTAGCTTGCAAATTCAGCGGATGGGTGTACGGTGGCGTGAACATGGCAGCGCCCCTACTTGATCAATGCCTGTACCGCCTTGAACTGAGGATGCTCCGAGTTGCGTAGCCATTCAAACAGCACCATCTCCGTCGTCACGAGGCTCGCGCCCTCCGCCGCAAGTCGGTCATACGCCGCATCGCGGTTACGCTCCGTGCGGCTGCTGCACGCATCCGTCACCACATACACATCAAAGTCATCAAGCAAGCCCAACACCGTTTGCAACACGCACACATGCGCTTCCACGCCCGCCACAATGATCGACGTGCGCTCATTCTCCCGGGGCTTTTGCAAATGCTTGGGCACGCTTTTCGCGTTTGGCGAAACTTTGGGCGTACCAATCTCGGAGAGCACTTCGATCAGGCCCGCATCCACCGCAGAAAACTCCGTTTTCACCAAGGGACCCTGCGCAAAATCAGCCAGCTCAGGCACAGTCGCGCCCAGCCCCTCAGGATATTGCTCCGTCACGGTCACAGGCACCCGCACCAGACGCGCCGCTTGTGCCAAACGCTGCGCATTGGCGAGCACGATCTGCCCTTCAAAAATTGCAGGCAGCAGCTTGGTTTGAAGGTCGATGAGAACAAGTTGGGAAGCGGTGGATTCAATCAGCATGCGCTGATTATCCCCGCTCTGCGGCTGAGTCCTTGCTTTGCCGCATCGCAGTCACTTCAATCTCAATCTTCATGCGCGGGTCGGCAAGCCCCGCAGAGATCATCATCGCGGCGGGGCGGATGTCGCCGAAATACTTGCGCAAGACCGGCCAGCATTGCGGGAACTCACTGCCATTGGGCAACACATATGTCACGCGCACCACGTCTGCCAAGCTTGATTGGGCTTGCGCAAGTGCAGCAGCGATGTTTTTCAGACATTGTTCGGTTTGCTCGAGCAGATTGTCTGAAATCGTCATGGTTTGGTAGTCAAAACCCGTGGTGCCTGAGACGAAAATCCAATCGCCTTGGACGACGGCGCGGCTGTAGCCGATTTCGGCTTCGAAGCTGGAGCCAGAAGAGATGAGGGTGCGGGTCATGATGTGAGGTTTTCTGGATATGGATGAGTCGAGAATCGTAGCAAACCCAGCGACAATGCCAGTATGCAAAGCACAGCCGCCCACGGCGTACAACATTACGAAAACTTCCCTGTCGCCTCGTGGCTCACGCCTGCGCATCTGCGTCCGGCGATTCAGGCGATTTATTGGTTTGCGCGGGTGGCCGATGATTTGGCAGACGAAGGCGAAGCGAGTGCCGAGCAGCGTTTGGCCGAGCTTGCGGCCTATCGCGCTGATTTGCTGGCTTGCTCGCAAAATTTGCTCGTCTCGCCGCGCTGGGCGGGTATCTTCAAGCCGCTCGCCGAGCAAATCGCAGCACACCAACTCCCAGTGAGCCTGCTCAGCGATTTGCTAGACGCTTTCGAGCAAGACGTGCGCTACAACCATGATCGCCTCTGGTATGTGAGCATGCAAGAGCTGCTCGATTATTCACGTCGCTCGGCCAATCCTGTGGGGCGCTTGTTGCTGCATTTGTATGGCGTGAAAGGCGAGGCAGAGCTGGCAGCATCAGATGCGATTTGCTCGGCTTTGCAGCTGATTAATTTTTGGCAAGACATTTCGCGCGATGTGCCGCGCGGGCGCTACTACCTGCCGCTCAAAGCCTTGCAAGCGCAAGGCTTGTCGCCTGCTGATGTGTTGATGTTGCAAGACACACAAGCCACTATGAATTCCGTAGCACTCTGCGCAGATTTCTCGCTGGCTCTCATGCAAAAAGGCTTTAAATTACCTGCTGCGGTACAGCAACAAGTCGGCGGCTTTGCAGGACGGCGCTTGAGCCTCGAATTGCGCTGCGTGATCCACGGCGGCCTGCGCATCTTGGAAAAAATCCGCACCATGCAACATCGCACCTTGCAAGCGCGCCCCAAGATCAACGCATGGGATGGCTGCGTCATTCTTTGGCGTGCGCTGATGCATAAGGCATAAAACGCTCACGCCTCGCCGATAATCAAGCCATGTCACCTCAGCAGTACGCACAACAAAAAGCCGCCCAAGCTGGCAGCAGTTTTTATTACGCCTTCCTCTTCCTGCCCAAAGAGCGCCGCGCTGCCATCACTGCGTTTTACGCTTTTTGCCGCGAGGTCGATGATGTGGTGGATGAAGTGACTGATCCCGGTGTGGCCGCCACCAAATTAGCTTGGTGGGCCAAAGAAGTTGCGCAGGCGTTTGCCAACCCAGAAGTCTCCGCCAACCGCCACCCCGTTCTGCTGGCCATCCTGCCGCATGCGAAGACTTTCGGTATCGAAGAGCGCCATTTGCAAGCCGTGATTGAAGGCTGCCAGATGGACCTGACGCAAACCCGTTACCTCGACTACCCCGGTTTGCAAAAGTACTGCCACCTCGTGGCCGGCATTGTGGGCGAAGTTTCTGCCCGCATCTTTGGCCAGCAAGATGAGCGCACCACCCAGTATGCGCACAAACTCGGCCTCGCCCTGCAACTCACGAACATCATCCGCGATGTGGGCGAAGACGCGCAGCGCGGCCGCATCTACCTGCCGGTGAACGAGCTGCAACAATTCGACGTCAAGGCCAATGAACTGAGCCTCGGCACCAAAGGCTATAGCGAGCGCTTCACCGCGCTGATGCAGTTCCAAGCCCAACGCGCTCAGAGCGTATACGACGAAGCCTTCGCCTTACTGCCGCAGCCTGACGCCAGAGCCCAGAAGCCCGGTCTCATGATGGCCAA
>JBJTSL010000243.1:0-2636 GCA_046076625.1 Allobrachymonas sp. | reverse complement strand
ATGGAACAAGCCGTCGTCTCCGGCATTGCATTCAACCGCGATGAAGCCAAGATCTCGATTCTGGGCGTGCCAGATAAGCCCGGTATCGCTTACAGCATCTTAGGCACAGTAGCCGATGCCAACATCGAAGTCGATGTGATCATCCAAAACATCTCCAAAGACGGCAAAACCGATTTTTCCTTCACAGTACACCGCAACGACTTTGCCAAGACGGTCGATCTGCTCAAATCCAAAGTGGTGCCGAGCTTGGGCGCGGCCGAAGTGGTGGGTGATGCCAAGATTTGTAAGGTGTCGATCGTGGGCATCGGTATGCGCAGCCACGTAGGCATTGCCAGCAAGATGTTCCGCGCGCTCTCTGAAGAAGGCATCAACATCCAGATGATCTCCACCAGCGAGATCAAAACCTCGGTGGTGATCGACGAGAAATACATGGAACTGGCCGTGCGTGCGTTGCACAAGGCATTTGATTTGGATCAGCCCGCTGCCTGATTCTTGGCTTTGTGTACCCAAAAAAAAACGCCACTCAATGAGGGCGGTTTTTTTGTGCAATTTTTATGCGGTTTGGGCAGTACGCCGGCATCAAATCTTCGTAGATTGCTACAAAATAAGGAGCGAGTTAATCGAACACTGGCGACTCAACACCCAGCACTTTATGCAGCTTCGGTGACGTCGTGGTGTATTGCAGATGTATCTTGCCTTTTTCCGGGAAGATGATGGCTGCGGCGGCGAATGCGGCTAACGCACATTCATGAAAGCCGGAGAGGATCAGTTTTTTCTTGCCTGGGTAGGTGTTGATGTCACCCACAGCGAAGATGCCGGGGACATTGGTGGAGAATTTCTCGGTGTCCACCACGAGCTGTTTGCGCTCGATCTCCAGGCTCCAGTTCGCAATAGGGCCTAATTTTGGTGACAAGCCGAAGAAAACGAGGAGCATGTCAAGCGGCACAGTGCGCGTGACACCATCGCCGCCTGTGACTTTGACTTGTTCTAGTTTTCCATTGTTAGCCACAATATCTGTGACTTGACCCACTATGAATTGCATCTCGTAGGCATCGCAAAGTTCTTTCATTTTCGCGACGCTGGCAGGCGCAGCTTTGAAGCCATCACGGCGATGCACGAGGATCACACTCTCGGCTTTGTTCTCGCCATCTTGGGCAAAATTGAGCGCCCAATCCAGTGCAGAATCGCCACCGCCCACGATCACGAGATTTTTGTCTTTGAACAGAGCAGGGTTTTTGACGCGGTAGTGGAGCTGCGTGCCATTGAACGCATCGAGGCCATCGACCTTGAGCAAGCGTGGCTCAAAAGCGCCGACACCGGCGGCGATGAAGATCGTCTTGGTAAGGAAGCGTGTGCCTTTGTCGGTTTCGACGAAGAAGCGACCATCATCTTGTTTTTGCACTTGCGTGACGGTTTGACCAAGATGGAAAGTCGCACCGAAAGGCTCAATTTGCTTCATCAATGCATCGGTCAGCTCTTTACCGGTGCAGACGGGGATGGCGGGAATATCGTAGATTGGCTTGTCGGGATACAGTTCAATCGGCTGGCCACCGGGATAAGCGAGCGAATCAATCACATGCGCCTTGATCTCCAAAAGCCCGAGCTCAAACACTTGAAACAAGCCCACTGGGCCCGCGCCGATGATGACGGCATCGGTCTCGATCGATTCGTGCGCATTGGCGGTGTTGATAACTTCCTGATTCACTATCGGTTCCATGGTCTAAATACCTCAATACGAAACATCCGGACGCAAACGGGTGCAAATGTTACGTAAAGCTAAAGTCTTATCGCTCTAGCAAAGCCAATTTGCCACCCTTGTCTTTCCACTCATCCGCATCGACTGGCGCAGGCTTGCGTTTGGTGATGCTCTTCCAGCCGGCTTTTTGCGATAGTTCGACATTGAGCTTGATGAAATGGATTTGGTCTGCGGGCGTATCTTCTTCGGCATAGATCGCGTTCACGGGGCACTCAGGGATGCAGACAGCGCAGTCGATGCATTCATCGGGGTCAATGACGAGCATGTTGGGGCCTTCGCGGAAGCAATCCACGGGGCACACGTCCACGCAGTCGGTGTATTTGCACTTGATACAGGCTTCGGTGACGATGTGCGTCATGTTGTTTGAGAGCAGTAGATGAGAGGGCTGGCGGATAAATGCCAAGCCCTTGATTTTATTGGGTTTTGCAGACGCCCCTTGTCACAGGGGCATCTCCTTTGCGTTGCATCAACTCAGCAGCAGGGCGCCGGAGGTCTTGTGGCTGGCGGTGTCCACCAGAATCAGCGAGCCCAACACACGGCTTTGTGCGTACGGAACCGCGGTAATCGCCTCTTGCAAAGCGAGCTCGATGTGGCCGATGGCGTTGGGCGCAATCTCGGTGGCATCGTGCTCTTGCAAGGTGTTGATATCCAAGTTGTGCACGATGCGCTTGACCTTAGCCTTGATCCAGCGGTGGCCATGCAGGGCCAAGTACACGCGGCCGGCAACCAGAGGCTCATCGTCCATCCAAGCGATTGTGGCCTTGATTTCGCGGGTAGCTGCAGCAAAGGCGCGCGGCTTGGGGGTATCTGCAAATTCGTCGTCCGGGTCTGCGGCGGGTGTGACTTGTGCTAGCAGCCAGTCGCCGCGGGACACATCGAC
>JBJTSL010000242.1:0-6212 GCA_046076625.1 Allobrachymonas sp. | reverse complement strand
AAAGTCAAAGCGCCACTGCAAATCCATTTTGCTGGCATTGACGAGCGCATCAACGCCGCTTGGCCTGCGTACGAAGCTGCCCTCAAAGCTGCCCTCAAAGCTGCCAACGTGCGCCATGTGGCTCACATCTACCCGAATACCCAACACGGCTTTAACAATGACACGACCCCACGCTTCGATGCCGCAGCCGCGAAATTGGCCTGGGAGCGGACGATGGGGTTTTTCAAGCAGCACTTGGCTTGAGGCCTGCGATTTGCCCAAGCATGATTCGTTTTGCATAGCAAGAAACCCAGATTTCATGCCGGCTGGAAGCGAAAAGCGCTTCAATTTTACGGTTTGAGCAGCTCTGCGCCCTTGGGCAGGGTGAATTTGAAGGTGTCGGCACTCAAGCTGGGGTTAACTTGCATGTTGGCAAAGCTGATCACACTGCGTTGACCGAAACTGTCTGTGATGTCCAGTTGCTCCAAGGCTTCGCCGCGCAGGCCGATGCGCACGCTTTGCAGGGTGCTGTCGCTCGCTTTGGGCTTAGCGTTCACCCAGCTCAGGCCATCTTTGTCAGGCGCGTTGTCGAGCGTGAAATGTTGGCGCAGTGCGCCTAAATCGGATGCGGAAGCAATCAGGGCCGCTGGCGTACTGGCGAACACGCTGGCTTGGTTGCGTTGCGTGGCTTGATTGAGGTCTGCATCGTAAATCCACAGGCTCGTACCGTCGGCCAAGATGAGTTGCTCGAACGGTTTCTTGTAGGCGAATTTGAAGCGATTGGGGCGCTGGAACTCAAATGTGCCACTGGAGTTTTTCACGCGCGGCGGCTCGCCTGCGCGCGCGGGGGAAGTGACGGATTGTGTGAAATTGGATGAACCACTCTTCGCCGACTTGACGAAATTTTCCAGATTTTTGAGGCCATTTTGCTCATTCGCCGTCGTATTTCCTGTGTAGAGTGCTATGAAAAATGTAGTGAATGCAATGCGGTGAAAACTGCTGCGGCGAGAAAAAAGCTTAACCATACGCATCAATCACCGCGATTTGGCACGAGAATCTCGCGCTTGCCTCGCGCATCCATGCTGCTCACCAAGCCCGCCTGTTCCATCGCTTCCAGCAAATTCGCGGCTTTGTTGTAACCAATCGTCAGGTGCCGTTGCACGAGGGAAATGCTGGCTTTTTGGTTCTTCAAGACGATCTCCACTGCGCGGTCATACAAAGGATCTTTCTCGCCTGAGCCGCTACCGTTTCCGCCCAAGCCATCGAGTGTGAGACCGTCTTCGCCATCCACAGTTCCGCCTTCGAGCACGCCGTCAATGTAATTCGGCTCGCCCTGCGATTTGAGATAGGCCACCACGCGGTGCACCTCATCGTCGCTCACAAATGCACCGTGCACACGAATCGGCAAGCCCGTTCCGCTGGGCATGTACAGCATATCGCCCATGCCGAGCAAGGCTTCAGCACCCATTTGATCGAGAATCGTGCGGCTATCGATCTTGCTGCTCACTTGGAAGGCGATACGCGTGGGAATATTGGCTTTGATCAGGCCGGTGATCACATCCACACTGGGGCGCTGGGTGGCCAGTATCAAATGAATTCCTGCCGCACGCGCTTTCTGCGCCAGCCTTGCAATCAATTCCTCAATCTTCTTGCCCACCACCATCATCAAATCGGCCAGCTCGTCAATCACCACCACGATATGCGGCAATCTCTCCAGCGGCTCGGGCGATTCAGGCGTGAGGCTGAAGGGGTTGTAGATGAACTCCTCGCGAGATTTCGCGTCGTCAATTTTTGTGTTGTAGCCGGCAAGGTTGCGCACGCCCAGCTTGCTCATGAGCTTGTAGCGCCGCTCCATCTCCATCACGCACCAGTTCAGCCCATGCGCGGCTTGGCGCATATCGGTTACCACCGGCGCAAGCAGATGCGGAATACCTTCATACACACTCATCTCGAGCATCTTGGGGTCGATCAGCAGTAGGCGTACATCGCGCGCCTCGGCTTTGTAGAGTAAGGAGAGGATCATCGCGTTGATGCCCACTGATTTACCCGAGCCCGTGGTGCCGGCCACCAAGCAATGCGGCATTTTGGCCAAATCAGCCACCACTGAGTTGCCCACAATGTCTTTGCCCAAGCCCATGGTGAGCATGGATTTGGCGTCGTTGTAGACCTGCGAACCCAAGATTTCTGACAGGCGAATCGTTTGCCGCTTGGCATTGGGCAATTCGAGGGCCATGTAGTTCTTGCCGGGAATCGTCTCCACCACGCGGATCGAGACGAGCGACAAAGACCGCGCCAAATCCTTGGCCAAATTAAGCACCTGTGAGCCTTTCACGCCCGTGGCTGGCTCAATCTCATAGCGCGTGATCACCGGACCGGGCATGGCTGCCACCACCTGTACCGTCACGCCGAAATCCTTGAGTTTTTTCTCAATCATGCGGCTGGTCATCTCCAGCGTTTCGGGCGAGACGGTTTCCTGCCGTGCTTGCGCGCCATCGAGCAAATCCACTTGCGGTAGCTTGCTGTCGGGCAGCTCGGAAAACAAACCTTTTTGCCGCTCCTTGGCCACGCGCGTGCTGGTAGGCACATCCACAAAAGTGTCAATCAGTACCGGCTCGACCGGCGCGGGCGCGGCCTTGGGCACGATCACGGGTGCAGCATGCAGCTCTTCGATTTCGGCGCGTTGCACATTCACCGTGGCCTCGCGCTCACGGGCAGCTTGTGTGCCAAATTCCAAATCTTCTTTGAGCTCCAACTGCTCACGCCATTTCTCAAAGCGTCCCACAATGAAGCCGCCAATGCCTTCGGCCCATTTGATCCAAGAAAAGCGCAGCGCCCAGGAAGTACCAATGAGTAGCAACGGAATCGAGAGCAGGGCAGAGCCGTTGAAACCCAGCCAACGCGTGCTCGCTGCGCCCAACATGTAGCCCAAAATACCACCCGCATGCCCCGGCAGTCGCGCTTCAAAGCGATACAGGCGCGTCCATTCCAGCATGCAACTGGAGATGAGCAAAAGCGCCAAGCCCAGCCAAAAAATCCAGCGCTGAAATCCCTTTTTCTGTGGCGCGGGCTCGCCACGTAACCAGCTAGCCAATGCAGACAGCCAAGAGCGTGCCCCGGCCAGCACGCACCACAGCACCGAATAACCCAACAAGTAAAACGAGGCATCGGCCACATAAGCGCCCAGCTTGCCGCCCCAATTGCGCACACCCGAACCCGCCGGCGCAGAGCCTGAGGTGGACCAAGCGGCATCAATGGGTGAATGTGTGGCCAGCGCCAACAGCCAATACAGCAGCGCCACCGCTCCCACGATCAGTATCAGCTCGTGAGAAAAGCGCTGCGGAGCTGGGCTGCCCGGCGGTTCAGCCGAGCGGCTACCCCGGCGCGAGCCGGTTTGAAGGGTATCCAAGGAGTAGGTCATTGCTATGGTTTTGGGAGTCCATAGCTTACCTGAAACTCAGCGCGCATCGGGCTGAAATGATGAGGGCGTGTTAACACGCCCTAACCTAGGGTGGTCAAGCGCTCGCGAATCACGACTGAGCCGTTTTCCATCGTCTCAATATAGCCGCGCTCTTCCAAGTCCTTCATCACCCGGCTGACCATCTCGCGAGAAGCGCCCACCATTTTGGCTAAATCTTGGCGCGAGACCTTGTCGCGGATCACGGATTGGCCTTGGGCATCTGCTTCGGCTGCTTCCATCAGCGCCCGCGCCACTCGGCCATACACATCCATGAGCGCCAAGGATTCAATTTTCCGGTCTGCGCTGCGCAGGCGCTGCACTAAGCCCTTCATCACTGCGTAGGCCATGGAAGTGTTCTCAGGCAGGCAGCGAGCAAATTCGAGCCGGCCGAGCATCAGTACATCAGTTTGCACCTCGGCACGCACGCTGGCCGAATGCGGCTCGTTGTTAATCAGGCTCATTTCGCCGATGTAATCACCGGGCTGCATACTGGCCAAAATCAACTCGCGCCCGCGAGCGTCGGAGGTGAATACGGGCGCACGCCCCGTGAGGATGATGAACAGTGCATTGGACTTTTTGCCTTGCTCCACCACCAGCTCGCCTCGCTTAAAGCGCCGCTTGATCACTGCCTCGGCCACTGCCTCGGCTTGGGTCGAGGTTAGCATAGCAAACAGCGGCACGCGCCGAATCAGCTCCAGATTTGACAACATCGACATACCTCAACCCCTCAGTTCATGTTTTGTATTGGGTTCATTGGCTTGAATTTCAAACCAGAAGTCCAAGATAGAAAGAATACCGGGATAATCCCGACTGCTTTGAATCTCACTGCCCTGAATCTAACCTAAATGTGGCTAGTCAGCCACAATATTTACCCCATCGCTTATCTCCTTTTGTTCTGATCACTCATGAAACACGCCAAAGTCCTCATCCTCGGCTCCGGCCCCGCTGGCTACACCGCCGCCGTTTACGCCGCCCGCGCCAATTTGAATCCTGTGCTGATCACCGGCATGGCCCAAGGCGGCCAACTCATGACCACCACCGAAGTGGACAACTGGCCCGCCGATGTGCATGGGGTGCAGGGCCCAGAGCTCATGCAGCGCTTTTTAGAGCATGCCGAGCGCTTCAAAACCGAAATCATTTTTGACCATATCAACGCGGTCGATTTTTCCAAGCGCCCATTCACTTTAACCGGCGACAGCGCGAGCTACACCTGCGACAGCCTGATCATTGCCACTGGCGCATCAGCCAAATACTTGGGCTTGCCCAGCGAAGAGGCTTTCATGGGCAAGGGCGTCTCTGGCTGCGCCACCTGCGATGGATTTTTCTACCGTGATGAAGTCTGCTGCGTAATCGGCGGTGGCAACACGGCGGTGGAAGAGGCTTTGTATTTGAGCAACATTGCCAAAAAAGTCTACCTCGTGCACCGCCGCGACAAATTTAAATCTGAAGCGATCCTGATTGACAAAGTGATGGAGAAGGTGAAAGAAGGCAAGATCGAACTCAAGCTTTGGAACACCCTCGATGAAGTGCTAGGCGATGCCAGCGGAGTGACGGGCGTGCGCCTAAAAAATGCGCAAACCGGCGCGACTGAAGACTTGACTCTCAAAGGCTGCTTCATCGCCATTGGCCATTCGCCCAACACACAAATCTTTGACGGCAAGCTGGAGATGAAGGGCGGCTATATCGTCACCAAATCCGGCCTCGAAGGCTTTGCCACGCAAACCTCCGTGCCTGGCGTGTTTGCCGCAGGCGATGTGCAAGACCATATCTACCGCCAAGCCATCACCAGCGCCGGCACGGGTTGTATGGCTGCGCTTGATGCGCAACGCTTTTTGGAACAGCAGAGCTGATTGCAACGGTTTTTGAATGTTTTGAGCAGATAGCCGGCATAGAATCTGCCTACAGTGCTATTATTTATATAGCACATGTCATGCTAAAATTACGGATTCACACGCTGCGGAGGGGTGGCAGAGTGGTTGAATGTACCTGACTCGAAATCAGGCGTAGGTGCAAGCCTACCGAGGGTTCGAATCCCTCCTCCTCCGCCAGAACAAGTCCTGCTAACTCGCTCAGTCGGGTTGTCAGGCGCTCAGAGCCCTGCACCACGCGGGGCTTTGCGCTATGGGCTCCTGACTGACCCTATGGTCACCCACCCCCGAAATCCGTCTCAAACCCCGCTTCGTCTCAGAACCTCCTGACTTTTTGTCCGCGGTACGGCAGGAGGAGGTTTGGAAAAAATCGGGGTTTTGGTGCCGTACCGATTAGCACTACAGTTGGCCCAAAAATCAGGCGCCGTACAAATCCATAGCTCAAGACTAAGCCCTCTTAATCTCTATTATCTGAAAGGTCTTTGAAGTACTGCCAGCGAGGTGTAGAGCAACCTCATCCCCCACAACTGCTCCAAGAAGTGCTTGAGCCAGGGGCCGGCTTTCATTAACAATCCCGTTTGCAAAGTCGTCCTTGCCGCGTGTTATTTGTACCGTCAGCACATCGCTTGGCTTGGCAAGATCCACGTAGCGAATCACATCGCCCACCTCAATTTCGAGATCGTCCTCTGTGTCGATCAGGACTGAACTCACGGCCTCTCGATCCATCTCTGCTTGTGCAGCGTTTTCAGGTGGCTCCACGTCTTGGGTTTCGCGTGCCACCGGTTGCCCTGCGCCTTGACCTTCTTCGATCCAGGCCTCACCTGATGCGTGTTCCGGCTTCCAGCTATTCCGCAGATCTTCAAGGAAGCTGATGAGCTTTTCTGTTTCTTGCCTTGGTGTGCGGAACC
>JBJTSL010000241.1:0-3472 GCA_046076625.1 Allobrachymonas sp. | reverse complement strand
CAGGCTGGAAGGCGAGCGCGGGCACGCGCTGTGCGGCGGTGGCGGCATGCATACGCGTGATGTCCACCAAATCCGCAATCACGGCGCTGGCCGTGGGCTCGGCACCTGCGCCTTTGCCGTAATACAAAGTCGTGCCGACCGCGTTTCCATTGACGACGACAGCATTCATTGCGCCCTCGACATTGGCGATCAAGCGCTTGGTGGGGATGAGCGTGGGGTGAACGCGAAGCTCGATGCCAGCTTCTCTTCTTTTCGTGATGCCCAAGAGCTTGATGCGATAGCCTAATTGCTCGGCGTATTTGATGTCAGTCGCCGTGAGCGAGGTGATGCCTTCCACGTGCGCTTTGTCAAACTGCACGGGGATGCCAAAACCAATCGCACACATGATCGTGGCTTTATGCGCTGCGTCTACGCCTTCGATGTCAAAGGTCGGGTCGGCTTCGGCATAGCCCAAGCTTTGCGCCTCTTTGAGAACGACGGAAAAGTCCAAACCTTTATCGCGCATCTCGCTCAAGATGAAGTTCGTGGTGCCGTTGATGATGCCCGCGATCCATTGCACGCGGTTTGCCGTTAAGCCTTCGCGCAGCGCCTTGATGATCGGGATGCCGCCGGCCACAGCCGCTTCAAACGCGACCATCACGCCCTTGGCCTGAGCCGCCGCAAAAATCTCACTGCCGTGCACAGCGAGCAAGGCTTTATTCGCCGTGACCACATGCTTACCTGCAACAATCGCTTCCATCACGAGCTGCTTGGCAATGCCATAGCCGCCAATCAGCTCGATCACGATGTCTATCTCAGGATTGGCGATCACAGCGCGCGCATCGCTGACGACCTGAATCTTGTCTCCAACGATGCTTTTAGCGCGAGCGGTGTCTAAATCTGCCACCATCGTAATCTCAATCCCGCGCCCTGCTCTGCGCTGAATTTCATCAAAATTGCGCTGCAACACGGCAAAAACGCCGCTACCAACCGTACCGATGCCGAGAAGACCTACTTGAATGTTTTTCATGAGAATTTATAAGAAAAAGTGCTGATTGCCGGCATAAACTATGCGCGGGCAGCTACCAATTTGATAGCGGATGCTTTACCCGCGGTAGCCAAGCTATCCGTGCCATGCTTTTTGCGGTAGCTCTCAAAGAACTTCGCTAAGCGGTTAATCGCTTCGCGCAGATCATCTTCATGCGGCAGAAAGACGATGCGGAAATGATCTGGAGCACTCCAGTTAAAGCCTGTGCCTTGCACGAGCATGACGCGGGTTTCTTTGAGCACTTCAAGGAAGAATTGCCGATCGTCTTCAATCGGGTAAATCTTGGGATCGAGCTTGGGAAACATATACAGAGCCGCTTCGGGCTTGACGCAGCTCACGCCGGGAATCGCCGTAATCAGCTCATAAGCCAAATCGCGCTGACGGCGCAAGCGCCCGCCTTCTTTGACCAAATCGTTGATGCTCTGATAGCCGCCCAGCGCCGTTTGAATCGCGTATTGGCCAGGCACATTCGAGCCGAGCTTCAAATTGGCCAGCATGTTGAGGCCTTCGATGAAATCACGTGCGATGTGTTTCGGACCCGAGAGAATCATCCAGCCAGCACGATAGCCGCAAGAGCGATAGGCTTTGGAGAGGGAATTGAAGGTGAGCGTGAGCACGTCATCCGAGAGCGATGCGAGCGCGGTGTGTTTGACGCCTTCATACAGCACCTTGTCGTACACCTCATCAGCGAGCAACACCAGCTCATGCTCGCGGGCAATCTGAATGATGCCTTTCAAAAGTTCGTCGCTATACAAAGCGCCCGTGGGATTGTTCGGATTGATCACCACAATGCCCTTAGTGCGCGGCGTGATTTTGGCGCGAATGTCTGCGAGGTTAGGCATCCAGCCGTTGTCTTCATCGCATTGGTAATGCACGGGGCTGCCGCCTGAGAGCGAAGTCGCCGCGGTCCACAGAGGATAGTCGGGCGAAGGCACGAGCAGCTCGTCGCCATTGTCCAGCAGCGCATTGGCCGCCATCACGATCAGCTCACTTGCGCCGTTGCCCAAGTAAACATCATCCAGCGCCACGCCCGCGATGCCCTGCTGCTGGGAGTAGTGCATCACGGCTTTGCGCGCCGCAAAAATGCCTTTGCTATCGGAATAGCCCGCCGACTGCGGCAAATTGCGAATCATGTCTTGCTGGATCTCTTCAGGCGCATCGAAGCCAAAAGGCGCCAGGTTGCCAATATTGAGCTTGATAATCTTCTGGCCTTCGTCTTCCATGCGCTTGGCCGCGTCCACAATCGGCCCGCGCACGTCGTAGAGCACATTGGCTAATTTGGCAGATTTGTTGATCGTTTTCATCGCTTACCCCTCCACGGGCAGTATCTGAGAGCAGAAACCTATAATTTGACCACAATACCGCCTACTTTTTGTGCAGCGCAGCACTCTAGATTCATGAAATTGCAGCCCGACAAAGCAGACACCCAAGTCATCACTGGCTACGGCCCCGGCTGGGTCAGCGTCGGTTTTTTCGTTGAAGGCCAGCCTCAGCAGCAAAAAGTTGAGCATTCCATTGTCATCGGCTCACAAGGCGAGCGCCTTGATTGGCCAAGCATTTCATTCGACCAACTTAAAGCCGAGCATTTCGAGCAGCTAGCCGCCTTCAAACCTGAACTAGTCATCTTCGGCAGCGGCAGCAAACTCCGCTTCCCGTCGCCCACCCACCAACGCGCCCTCATGCAAGCGCGCATTGGCTTAGAGACGATGGATACCCTCGCCGCTTGCCGCACTTACAACATCCTCGCGGGTGAAGGTAGGCATGTGTTGGCGGTGTTGTTGGCGGATTAGTCGAGAAATTCATTTTTGAACGCAGAAAAGAAAACCCTAATTTTGAATTTCTTTTTTTTGCGGCTTTTGCGAATACTTCGCGCCTTCTGCGTTCAAAGGCTTTTCTGAATTTTTATCAATGAAGCGCTACCGCGCATATCAACACGCCATCTTCATCTGCATACACCCAATCCCCCGGCTGCACGAGATGGCCGGAGATCATCACGGGCACCCCAGCATCGCCCAAGCCGCGTTTATCGGTGCGCAGTGGGCACAGCGCCAAGGCTTTGAGGCCCAAAGGCGCGGCGCGTAGTTCGGCGATGTCGCGCGCAGCGCCATGCACCAAAATACCTGCCCAGCCGTTTTTAGAGGCAGTGGCGGCGAGATTGCCGCCGACCAAGGCACGGCGCACCATACCGCCGCCATCGACCACGAGCACCCTTCCCTCGCCAGGCTGCGCGACCGCTTCGCGCACACGGGAGTTGTCTTCTGGGCAGCGCAGTGTATGCGCTTGGCCATGAAAACTGGCTGCGCCGCCATAGCTTTTGTACACATCGGGAAGAACGCGCAGTTGCTTGGCATTGTTGCCCGAGAGCTCGGCTTCATGCGCATCGCACAAATCACATACAGAAATCACCATGATAGATACTCACTTTTTGCTAGCAGACTTGATAGA